>DASVOW010000086.1:0-5419 GCA_036383155.1 Ktedonobacterales bacterium | reverse complement strand
GGCGTGTTGTCACAGGCACCAGCGGAGCGCCGAACTCCTCTGGATACTGGGCCGCGTGGTATGCACGCCACTCACGCCACACTTCCGAGAGAAATGTCTGCAGCAGCCCGGCGAGCGGCGAGGCGAAGAGCGCGCCCCAGATGCCGAATAACTCGGCCCCCGCGAGCAGCGCGAAGATCGACACGGCGGGATGGACCCCCACCGCGCGCCCGACGATGCGCGGGCCGACGATGTCACCCTCGATGACATGCACGACGATAAAGTACACTAGCACCAGCACCGCCAGGAACCAGCTCTGGGTCAGCGCGATCAGCACACACGCCGCGCCTGAGATGAAGACACCCAAGATGGGGATGAACTCCAGGACAAACGCGAGGACGCCAAGCAATACAGCATATGGCACGCGCAACACCATCATCCCCAGGCCCACCAGCAGGCCGACGAGCGTGGCCAGCACGAGTTGCCCACGAATGTAGCCACCGACCACTCGCTCCAACGTTGTGAGGGTAAAGGTCACACGCGCACGATGCTTGATCGGCACGCTCGACCGCGCCAACTGGATTGCGCGGTTTCCATCGATCAGCAAGTAGATGCTAAGCACCGTCACCAGGATGATGTCCAGCACGGCGTTGAAGACGCCCTCCAGCACCGGCACGGCGCTATTGAGCACGACCTGCGCCTGAGCAAGCACCTGGTCACCAACGACGCGAATCTGCTCCTGGGTGATGCCCAGGCTGTGCAGCCGTCTCAATAGGGGCGAGTTGGTCGCATTTGCGCTGGGTGAGAGCAACAACGTGATCTGATGCGTCAGGGCAGTGATTTGGTCGACCGCCGCCGTGATCACCAGATAGCCAATTGCACCAAAGGCGCTCACGACCGCCAGATACACCACCAGGATCGCCAGCCAGCGCGGCACGTAGCGCGCCAGCAGCGTGACGGCGGGGGAGAGCGCATACGCGAGCAGCGCGGCCACCAGCACCACCAGCAGCGCATGCGTGACGTGCGCCGTCGCCCACACCAACACGGCGACGATCACCAGCACGCCCAGTATCGTGATCACGATATCGCGCCGGCGCCCCCAGCGCTCGTAGGTGCCCATCCTCTCCTGTTGGTCGATCCTGTTTCGCGACGCCTCGCTGTTCGCCATATTCCTGCCATTCTCGCGGTGTATCACTACCTTGCGGTCCCAACTGCTCTGCTATGATGAATTGGCTGCTCTCGGTACTCCTTTACGCAACTATTGGACCAGTTCGGCCTGTGTCGTATACGCGTCGAGGGGCTTGCGCGTTTCCATATTCTGCGGTAGCCTACAGTCGCGGCGACTGCCCGGATCGTACCGAGGCAGCGCACGCAACGATACACAGACGGTACAATGCCACTGGTCGCGCGCATATGAGTTACCAGATGCATGTGAGTTTCCAGATGCATGCGGCGCGACAGAGACGCTGATAACGATGCTAGACAGTTAGCGGAAGACTGAATGAATATGCTGATCGCGAAGATCACGGCGCGGAACGAAGCCGCCGGGATGACGACGACCGTCTCGCTGGCGCTCGCGATGGTGCTGCTGCTCTCGCTCGCCGGATGTACCGTGCAATTGGGGCAGGCGCAGCAGATCGATCCCCATTCCGGCGGCATCAGCGTGCCGGTGCGCGTGTTACACTATGATGGCGGCGCGACGCTGGTGCTGCTCTCAGTGACCATCAACAACCACGGCCCCTATACGTTTATCGTCGATACAGGGGCAGAGGTGTCATTGATCGACACGCAGGTCGCACGGCTGCTCGGCCTGCGCGTGACAGGCGCAGCGCACCAGGTCTCCGGCATCGGTGGCAGCCAGGAGGCGGTTCCCGTAGCCATCAGCCACTGGCACGCCGATAAGCTGCAGCTACCCAACATGGCCATCGACAGCGGCGACTTCTCCACCGAGCGCCGCGCCTCGGGATACGTCGGGCTGTTCGGCTCAGACATTCTCACTCAATTCGGCCTCATCAGCATCGATTATGCGCATAGCACACTGACAGTGTATAAACAGATCGCGTGATACGAGTGACGCCAAATTGAGGTATGAGGCACGCTCCGGCATAGCGGCACGCGCACGCGGCCTGTCATCCACTCAATATAGTCTATGCTCGTTTGTGAGGAATGTCTTCATGCTGCTGGGAGCCGACATCGGCGGAACGTTTACCGACCTCGTCTGGTGGACGGGCGAGAAGCTGATCACCTATAAGATCTCCACCACCCCCGCCACGCCTGAGGATGGCCTGCTCGCCGGCATCGAGCACCTCCACGCCAATCGCCCCGAGGTGCTGCTGGTCCATGGCTCGACCATCGCCACCAACGCCTTCCTCGAACGCAAGGGTGCACGCATGCTGCTCGTCACCACAGTGGGCTTTGCCGACGCGCTGGAGATTGGCCGGCAGAATCGCATCGGCATCTACGACGCCCGCACCGTCAAGCCGGTTCCCCTGGTGCCCGCCGAGCGCAGGATCGAGGTTCGCGAGCGCATCGATGCGCATGGCGAGGTGCTGGAGCCATTGACTGACGAGGGCGTAGTGCACGCACTCGATCTGGCGCGGGAGCAGTTGCCGGAGGCCGTCGCGGTCTGTCTGCTCCATGCCTACGCCAACCCTGCACACGAGCGCATGCTCGGCGATGCGCTGCGCGGCCTCTCGCCGTTCGTCTACCTCTCCAGCGGGATCGATCCGGGCTACCGCGAATACGAGCGTATGAGCACTACGGTGCTCAACGCCTACATCGCCCCCGCCGTCGCCGGTTACCTGGAACGCCTGCGCAGCCGCCTGCATTCGCCGTTGCGGCTCCTCGGCTCGAACGGCGGTCGGCAGACGACGAGCGAGCTGGCGCGTCCGGCGAGCATGATCCTCTCGGGCCCGGCAGGGGGCGTCATTGGAGCGCATGCGGTGGCGCGAGCGGCGGGAGAGGAGCGCATCATCACGCTCGACATGGGCGGCACCAGCACCGATGTGGCGCTGATCGCGGGTGAGCCGCTGCTGACCCGCGAAACGCTGCTCGAAGGGCTGCCGATCCGTGCGCCCATGCTCGATATCTACACCATCGGGGCGGGTGGGGGCTCGCTGGCGCGCTTCGACCGTGGTGGCGCGCTGGTCGTGGGGCCGGAATCGGCGGGGGCGCAGCCGGGTCCGGCGTCATATGGGCGCGGCGGCACGAGCTTCACCGTCACCGATGCGCATGTCGTGCTCGGCCACATCCTGCCCGACCAGTTTCTCGGCGGGCGCATGGCGCTCGATGCGCAGGCAGCGGAGCAGGCGGGACGCGCCGCCATGGGCGACCACATGCCCCGGCTGACGGATTTCGCGGAAGGCGTGCTCGCCGTCGCCAATGCCGCGATGGAGCGCGCGATCCGGGCGGTGAGCGCCCGGCGCGGCTACGATCCCGCCGAGTTCGTACTGTTCTGCTTCGGCGGCGCGGGCGGATTGCACGCCGTGAGTCTCGCTCGCGCGCTCGGCATGCGCGGAGTGTTGATCCCCAGGCTCGCCGGAACGCTGAGCGCGCTCGGCATGGCGCTTGCCGACACGCAGACCACCGCCCAGGCCAGCATTCTGCGCGATCTGGGCGACCTCGACGATGCCACGCTCAACCAGCGCTTCGCGGATCTGGCGGATGGCTGCCTCGCCGAGCTGGAGGAGAACAGCCGCGCGCTGGAAAGCATGCCGGGGCGACGCAACGACGAAGCGACGCCGAGCAGTGACCCTCGTGTCCGCTATTCCGTGCAGCCTGCGCTCGATATGCGCTATCGCGGGCAATCCTACGAATTGCTGATCCCCTGGCAGGGAGAAGTCGCCGCCACCGCCGAGGCATTCCACCGCGAGCACGAGCGTCGCTTCGGCTATGCGCGCCCGGATGGCATCGTGGAGGTCGTCAACGCCGTGGTCACGGCTCGCGAGCGCACGGCGGGATTCGCCTTGCCCGAGCTGCCGGAAGGGGCCGCGCCGTCCGCTCCGCTCCGCAACGTGGAAGCCTGGTTCGAAGGACAGCCACACGCGACTGCGCTCTACTTGATGGAGCAAGTGGCGCGCGACCAGCAGATCGATGGGCCGGCGATCCTCGCGGGCGAGTATGCGACGGTGCTCACCCCCCCGGGCGCGACTGCCCACGTCGATCGCTTCGGCAACATCCACGTCCCGCTCCTTTGATAGCAGGGCGTCGCACGCCGGGACATGGACATGCAGCCTTTAGCCTTTATAGGCACCGATCACAGCCGGCGCGCATACGTGTGATATGCGGCCACCTGCACAAGCCCACGCTCCGGGTAGCGCAGCGCGCTGAGCGCGCCGCCATAGACACAGCCGGTATCGATGTCGATGGTGCGATTGACCCAGCGCAACTCATCCACGACGTTGTGCCCATAGACGATCAACGGCGCATCCTCACCACCCACGGCTTCCAGATCACGTAGCGCGGCCCAGTCGCGCCGGATCGGCTTGCCATGCTCGGTATGGCCGATCACGTCGCCGTACATACAGATATGGGCGATCTCGTGGTCCCACCCGCCGATCATCCAGTCGAAAATGGCGCCATGAGTGACAACCAGCCGCCCCGCGTCGAGGATGAGATAGCCTGGGGTCGCGTCGAACAGCGCCTCTAGTTGCCGGGTGAACGCATCGCGCTGCAGCACTGGCAGCGCCTCGACCTCGGAGATCGTGCGCTGCAGCCCAAACGCAATGTGGACACGCCGCCCGCGCAGCCAGCGCCAGAATTTCATATCATGGTTGCCCATGACATTCAATCCGGTGCCCGCGTCACGCATCGCCAGCACGATGCGCAACACGTCTACGCTGCCAGGCCCGCGATCCACCAGATCGCCGACGAAGATAAGCCGGCGCCCTTCTGGATGCGCATAGCCCTCTCCCGCCGGCTTATAGCCGAGCAGACGAAGCAGCTCACGCAGCTCATCGATGCAACCATGCACGTCGCCGACAATGTCGAATGGCGGCTGGTCCTGCTGGGGAAGGATGCCAAGCTCGTGCAAACGCACATCGCTCAGCCGTGTGCCCGTGTCTGTTCGACGAAATTCATTCACGCGCCGTAACTCGCCTATCTTTGATGAGATCGAATTCCTGCTCAATGTGGCTCAGATTGGGTCTCGCTTTCCGCTCCGGCGGCCGAACCCCGTACTCTCATTCTACGACCACTACACCCTATTGCACAAAGCGATACGCGACAGAGGCGAGACCTGCAGTGAGTGAGGAAAAGACGATATGCACGAGGCGAGTGTACACCGGCGTGAGGCCGAGCTTGCCGCTCGCTGGGCGGCGGGAGCGTGGGTCGGCCAGATGCTGCACACCGAGCGTGGCGACACCTATAGCGTAATGTATCAGGGCAGACGTGGCGGCGGAGCAGGGCCGGATTTCCGCGACGCCGTGCTGGCACGCCCCGA
>DASVOW010000085.1:0-3523 GCA_036383155.1 Ktedonobacterales bacterium | reverse complement strand
GAAGGCAGCGGCGGCGATCCCCACGCGCTCGAATGCCGCTCGCGGTCCGTCGCGGCGCCAGATGAGAACGAAATAGAGTGGCACAAGCGGCCAGACGATCTGCTTGACGGCGCAGGCAAGCCCAAGGAGTATGGGCGAGAGCCAGCGCCTATCGAGGAAACGCCACGCGAGCAGCGCAGGCAGCAGGGCGGCAGCCTCGAAAGAGCCGCGCAACGCACCGACCAGCAGGAATTGGTTGCTCAGCAGCACAAGCCAGACGAGCATGCGCTGGCCGGGGGGCGCATCCCAGCCGGCAGCCAGCAGGAGGCCGATTGCGAAGATGAGCAACGTGTAGCCGGTGCAGGGTAGCCCCAGCCAGACGGAGGGTAGGTCTATCAGGAAGGCCAGCGCGGGATAACTATGAAGCGAGGCGGCGGAAAACTCCGGCCCGCGCCGTGACGGATCGGCAAGCTCGGCGCGCACACCGCGCACCACCTGACTGAGATCGGGACCGTAGACGCTGTGCGCGTAGAGGCCCCGACGCAGGGGCGTCGCGCCGACAGCGGGGAACTGCTGTATGGCGTCCCAGAACCGGTCATCGGCGGTGTAGGGATTGATGCCGCGTGACACGAGCTCGGCATTGTAGTGATTGAATGCGGCGGCATCGGAGTTATACACAGGTGTGCCCGAGAAGAGGATCGCGCCTACCAGGCCTAGACTGATGACGACGCTCAGCGTTAGAACCGCCAGAATTGCCAGCGACGAGATGCGCCAGCCCCGCGAGGATAGCCTTATAGGGCGCCAGGGCGCAGGGATCAGCACAGCGGCGAGCAGCACGCCAATCCCGCCAAAGAGGCAGAGTGCAGGGAGCAGGATGCCGAGCGGATTATGTGGATCGCCTGAGGCATCCCCGGTCCAACTCAACGGGAAGAGCGCCAGCGTGCCGGCGGCCAACAGGGCGATGCGCGGCGAGAGGGCACGGGTCTTGGCAGTGGTAGGGATAACGCCAGGAGAAGCGTCGTGGTGCTGATCGCGCTTCATCAGCTTACCCATAACCATAGCACCCACTCGGAGAGGATCATGCAGCCGAGCAGGACGCTCCCGAAGACATAGCTGAGGCGCACAAATGGGAGCGCCCGCGCAAGCCAGGCGGCAGGAACCATACAGAGCGGCAGCAGTACCAGCAAATAGCGCGCGGCGCTCATCGTGGTGCCATTCGGCTCAACTTTGATGATGGCGACGCACCAACAGCCGATGAGGTAGAGCAACAGCGCGGGCGGTAGCCGACGGCGGGCGACGAGGAGTCCGATGAGTGCGAGCAGCGCGGCGGCGAGGTCCAACATGAGGGCATGATCGTAGAGCAGTTGAAAGCCAGGGTCCTGCGCGAGGAAGAGGACATCGTGGATGAGGCCTACCCCGGGCAGCGTCAGATGCTGACCCCAGGCAGAGCTCGACGTTACCTGCTCGTAGGGCGTGGGCGCGCGCAGGACGAAGCGCACAACGAGGAGCCAGGCCACATACGTTCCCAGAGAGGTAGCGGCGAAGGCGAGAGGCCGCCACGCCGCCAGCCAGAAGTGGTGTACCCGCTGCCACCCGGGCAGCGCGCCTGAGCGGGCGCCGCGGATAGCATCGCATAGCGCTGGCACAGCCAGCAGCGCCAGGACGACGCCCTGTTGGCGCGTGAGGCTCGCCAGCCCGGCGAGGAGCATGGCGCGGCCCCAGTGGCGGTCGAGCACGGCCAGCACAGTCGCCAGCGAGATCGCAAGGTAGAGTGACTCCGTGTAGGGAGCGACGAGGAAGAAGGCAATGGGCAATAGCGCAGCCACGACGACGCTATACGCCGCCACCTGCCGTGACGCCGTCAGTCGCAGGATGAGACGGTAGAGCAGCAGGAACGTGCAGAACGTGGCGCAGGTAGAGATGACGAGCGCGGCGGCGACAAAGTGGCCGCCAAGCGGATATGACAACAGGCGGATCAAGAGTGGATAGAGCGGCAGATACGCCGTGCTGACGGGATAGAAGTAGCCGTCGTGCGCAATGGCGAGGTAATGGCCGGCGTCCCAACGTATCCAGGCGTCTGTGAGGTACTCGATGAAGGGGCTGCCAGGCGTGGGGCCGGCGTAGATAGCCCCAGAGTTGTCTTGCGATTGAATGTGCTGGGTGAGTTGGACGACATGAAAGTAGGTTCCGTTGAGGAAATAGCAGACCAGTGCGACGACAATGCCGCCCGCAAGGCGGAGCAGCGCTGTGGCGATCAGGGCGGCACGCACCTCCGGAAGAGACAGCCACCGGCGCAAGGTGACAACGAGCAGGGAGGGTGGCGCTGCATGTGCGGAAGATGGGAATGCGGATGCGGCGGGCGCATCAACCTCCCGCGCTACCTCGACCTGTGTGGATGCTTCGCCGCGAACCGTCTCCATGTATCTTTACTCGCAGGCTTGTGCGTCGCTCGCTGAGAATCGGCAGGCGATGCCCAAGAGCGCGACTTGTCCTCTCCTTTGTGCGAACGTGCCAGGAGGGATAGGTTAACATGGCGCCGCCAGAGCGTCTAGTGTCGATCTGCGCGCAGGCGGCCTTTGCATGATATACTTTTTCTTTGGTACAAGGTATGAACGTGACGCTACGCGGCGGACGCATAGAGACGGTAACGCGAAGGGAGAGGCGAGCATGAGCAGAGCATATGCTATCGATCGGCTGCGCACCTGGGCGAGGCAAGCGCAACACGAGGCACAGGAGGCCGATACACGCGAGGACATCCTGAACTGGCAGGGACAGGCGCAGGTGCTGGGCGATGTTGCGACCTTTCTCGCCGGCCCTGGGGCGCAGATAGACGACAACGAGATCTGGAAGCAGGTCGTGGCGGACCGCACTCGCGCGATTGCGAACTGGGAGCGTGAGCAAGAGGGACCGGGAGCGATGTTCTACGCCGGCATGGTCGCCGGTTATGATTTCGTGGTGACGACACTCGCCGACGTAACCGGGCGAAACTGGACGGAAGCTCTTCGCGCCGAGAAGTGGCTCAATCGCTAAGGTGCTTGTGTAGGGTGCAGACTCGCAGGAGAGGCACTGCATGAAGATCGTGCTGGCACCCCAATCGCTCAAGGGTAGCCTGGATGCGCCAGCCGTCGTAGAGGCGATGGCGGCTGGTGTTGCCGTTGTCTTCCCGAGGGCTGAGATCGTCGTATGCCCTGTGGCGGATGGCGGCGAAGGGACGGTGCGCGCGCTGGTGGCCGCGACGGGTGGGCGGCTGGAGCATACCAGGGTGACGGGTCCGCTTGGCGAGCCGGTGATGGCGGAGTATGGCATCCTGGGCGGGACACGGACGGCGGTGATCGAAATGGCTGCCGCGTCGGGCCTGCCGTTGGTTCCACCCGCGCTGCGCGATCCGCGCCGCACTTCCACGTATGGCACGGGCGAGGTGATGCGAGCGGCACTCGACGCGGGATGCGAGCGGATGCTGATCGGCATCGGAGGCAGCGCCACAAACGACGGGGGCGCGGGCATGGCGCAGGCGCTCGGAGCGCATTTGCTGGACGGCGAGGGG
>DASVOW010000084.1:0-7578 GCA_036383155.1 Ktedonobacterales bacterium | reverse complement strand
TTTGGTCGCCCAGATGCCCAGCAGATCGTCGCGGAGCTGGAAGGCGAGGCCCAGCGCCCGCCCGAAGCGCGCGAGGGTCCCGGCGAGCGCGGCATCGTCCGGCGCGCCAAGATGCGCGCCCATCTCCGTCGAGCAGGCCATCAGCGCCGCCGTCTTGCGCCCGATCATCTCCAGATACATCTCCACGGTGATGTCGCGCCGCCCCTCGTAGCGCATGTCGAGGAACTGGCCTTCGCACAACTCCAGGCACGTGCGGTCGAGCAGGGCGGCCAGTCGCACCACCACCAGTGGCGCGATGCCAGCGTCCACGAGCCGCCAGAGGCCCTGGCGGGCGAGTGAGAAGATGGCATCGCCGGTGTTGATCGCCTGTGGGATGCCCCAGAGCTTCCAGAGCGTGGGACGGTGGCGACGTTCCTCGTCGCCGTCCTCGATGTCGTCATGCACCAGCGAGAAGTTGTGCACCAGCTCGACGCAGGCGGCGGCGGGCACGACGCGTCGCACCAAGTCGTCACGCTCGCTGGCTGTCGCACCATGGCGACCAGCCGCAAGCTCAGAGGCGAGCAGCACAAGTGTAGGCCGCAGCAGCTTGCCTGGATGACTCTGTGCGGGGCTGAGGTCGGGATTACGCCAGCCAAGATGATATTCGATCTGGCCGTCGAATTCGTCGAGCAGCGCGGCCGCGGGGGGAGCAACCTTGCGCCAGGCAAGCGCATGCTCCAGCGCATCGCGCATTCCCTCGGCGAGCAGGGGCCGGTAACGGACCAGCACGACCTCGGCATCGACTCTTTGTGACACTGATCCAGCGCTCGTATAGGACACAGTAAACTCCTCAACTGCGATTTTTTTAGGTCTGGGTATCTCCGTCAGGCAAAGCTCTGGAGCACCAGGAAAGCGATCACAGCTACTCCCAGCAACACTACCAGCACGCGGGACGCTCCACGCAATCCGCCGATCTGCTGCAATGGCGCGCACACGTCGCAGTAGCGCAGCGTGACGTGGTAGCGATGGCTGCGTAGCCCGTCGCGTGCGATCTCCACCGTCTCATCGCGCAGCCGCGTATGTTGATTCTCGCATATATAGCGATGGCACCCCGCGCATGTACATGAATCAATATAATGTGCGAAGACCGCCGTTGACCACTGCTGGGGAACGACAGGCGCGCCGCAGACATAGCAGGCATAGTCGGCGGCATGCTGGGCAAGGCGTGTGGCGCATGGCTGGTGATCTTCCAGGCCGAAGTGATCCATACAGAGACTATGATGACAGGTTGGGCAGCGACCAGCCGAGGCCAGGCCGCACTCCGCACAGGACGCGACCGGGAACACATTGGTCTGCACCATCTCGGTATCCTTGAGACGCCGTTGCATCAGTTCCGCACTCCGTTTCTCTCCATTATATGCTGTGCTGCACCCAACTATCGCAGTATATCGCTCCTGGCAACGCCACCTTTGGCACGGCGAGTTAGCATGCTGCGTTAGCCTGGTGGATGCGGGGAAGAAGTCAGCGTCTTCCCCTCGCATCGCACAGGTCTCACCGTGGAGCCCTATTTCACGTTCCTCGCGCCTGCGAGAGCAGGCTTGGCAGCGCGCGTGGTAGTGGCGCCTCGCACGGTCTGCGCCTCTGCTTGCTCCAGGAGCCATCCGGCCAGTAATGCGCCCGCCACAGCTCCAGCCGCCGCCGTGACCAGGGCGACTGGCAGTAAGGCGAGCGGCGCTGCCGGCATGAGAACATGGTAATTGCGAAGCACCAGCATCGAGCCGTAATACGCAAGCGTGCCAACGATAGCGCCAAGCGCGCCAACGACGGCCTGCGGTTGTGCCCGGACTGCAGCGGGTAGCACGCGAGTAAGCGTGGTCAGCACTGACTCGAACAGGAAAGCGATATCCAGCACCAGCGCCAGAGGAATGAGCCACCAGGGGATGGTAGCCACAGGCATGCCGATGATGGAGAACACCGTGCGCCCTGCGATACGGAAGGCCAGGAGCGCCAGCACCAGACACGTCGCGGGCAGATAGCTATACCACCGGCTCACCGCACTGGCCTGCGCCTTGTACTGGCGCACGGCACTAAAGCGCAGCAGCATACTCACGACGGTGAGCACGAGCGCCGCCACAGCAGGCTGATAGACGAGATAGAGCCAGTCGGGGGCGCCACCTTTGGCGAGTTTCACCGCCTGTGGACCAGCGAGCGCCCACAGATCCGGTGCGACGAACCACGGCGCCTTGCCGGTGCGATTGAGCGAGTCGAGCGCGACAGCGGCGTATTCCTGCTGGCCGAGAGGGAAGAGCGCCGCCGAGAGAAAGAAGAAGCAGATGAAGAAGCTGATTGCCCACGAGCCACGGCCATGGCCTTCGGGTGAAGACAGCCATGCTTTGAGCACTCCGACCTCGCTGACGCAGGCGGAGTAGAAGAGCAGGAGGTGTGTGGGAGACCATGTGGTGATGTCTATGCCAAAGATCTGGTGCCACGTAAAGTCCAGCGGAATGCCAACGAGGAATAGCGCCGTTCCAAGCGCGTTGAGCATCAAGCCGACGCGCTCACCATCGCTGAGACGATCGCGGTGACGGACAAGCGCCCAATAGAGCAAGCCGATGTTGAGGATGAAGCCAGTGGTGGCGACGTTGTGCGGTGGAGAGAATTCATCGAAGACGCGTGAGAAGTGCCATGAGACATCGGCTGCCGCGCCCAGCGCGCCCAGCGCCGCCGATAGCAGCCACAACAAGTAAAATTTTCGCCCCATGTCACCACTCCCGCTCTGCTATGCGCTCCAGCGCGCCGCCACATCGGAGCGGACTGGGCCAAAGCGCATCGTGTGTTGAGTGTCAGCTATCGCAGTGTCGCGCACGCCGATTCACAATGGTCGTATGTCAGCATTCGAATCGTAGCTAGCCAATACCTAGTGTAACGAACGAAGGTGGCACGCGAATACCTAGTGTAACGAACGAAGGTGGCACGCGCGGTATACTCTGCCGTGCTGGCTGCAAGCACAGCTTACCACAGGCGCGTCTGCTTTGGGGGACGGCCGGTGTATGATCCCTCGCATTGACCTGCGAGCTTTCGCGCCTCTTCAAGAGCAACGACGCTGCTACATGCCTGACATGCCTGCCGTCACGGGCATCGCTCACGACGTGGGTGAGACAACGCGTAGGGTGTGTAATGAAGATGATATGAATCGACGACGCAACCCATTGGCGTAAAAGGATATGGAGCGCTATCTATCTGTAGGCAGATACATCACAGAGTGAAGTACGAGTGCCGCGGGGCAACTGCAATGGGTGCGCCCAATCCTGACGTACATTCGTTGCGAGAGGCCATGAAACTGCATTTCATGCATCTGATCGCAGAGCAGCAAAGGAGCCTGGACAGTGAGTGCACATGATATATCCGATGATGCCGCCAGCCGAGCCAGTAAAGGCCACGTGCAGGTGGGCGATGCCGCGCCGGACTTCGCGCTGCCGACACAGAGCGGCACATTGGTGCGGTTGAGCGATTTTCTCGGTAAACAGGCGGTTGTGCTGTATTTCTACCCCAAGGATAACACCCGCGGCTGCACCGCCGAGGCCTGCGCCTTTCGCGATAGCTATGAGGTCTTCAAAGATGCGGGAGCGGAGGTGATCGGCGTCAGCTCCGACTCTGAGGAGTCGCACCAGCAGTTCGCCGCGCAGCACCGGTTGCCGTTTGTACTGTTGAGCGATGGAGACGGTGAGCTGCGCAAACGCTATGGGGTGCCGACGACCTTTGGTCTAGTGCCTGGTCGTGTCACCTATATCATCGACAAGCAGGGGATCGTGCGTCACATCTTCTCGTCTCAGCTCAACGCGCAGAAGCACGTCACCGAGGCGCTCCAGACGTTGCGCGCGCTATAGCCCTCTTCTTGTAGTATCTTGCAGTCGCTGCCTATGCCGTGCCCGCAACTCCCTGGCGATTCGCGCCCATCCACGAGGCGCCGACGATGCCCGCGTTGTCGCCAAGCGAGGTGCGCACGAGCTGGAGTTGGCGCCCTGGAATCGGCAGCGCGACTTCGCGGGCGCGTAGTGCCGCGCGCTGGAAGAAGAGTGGCAACGCCTCGATCAGCCCGCCTCCCAGGATCACACGCGCCGGATTGTAGAAGCTCGCGAGCGAGCCGAGGCCCGCGCCCAGATAATCTGCCGCTTCGTCTACTGCCTCGATGACCAGCTCGTCACCCTCTTCGACGGAGCGCGCAAGCAGCTTCGAGCGAATCGCCGTGTCGTCGGGCTTGAGGAGCTCGCGCAGCTTCGTGGGGCGGCCGCGCGCCATCTCGGCAAAGAGCACCTTGGTGAGCGCCGTGCGCGAGGCATAGGCCTCCAGATGGCCGCGGCCGCCGCAGCCGCAGAAGCGCCCGTTATACTGCACGACGGTATGGCCAATCTCGCCAGCCGTGCCCGTCGCCCCGCGATAGAGCTTGCCATTCTGCACGATAGCGCCGCCGATGCCTGTACCGACGCTGACGTAGACGAAATCATTGTGGCCGCGCGCCTCGCCGTAGAATTGCTCGCCCAGTGCCGCAACTTCGACATCATTGCCGATGACCACCGGCAGCTTGAAGCGTCGATTCAGCAGTGACGCTACCTCCAGATTGGCCAAGCCTGTGGCGAGATTTGGCGCGCCAAGGATGACTCCGTGCTCGCGGTCCACCTGCCCGGCGATGCCGACGCCGATGGCGACGGGCCGCTCTCCATCGGGCAGCTTGCTGCTATCCAGCGCTGCAGCGATCACGTCTTGCAGTCGCTGGGTGAAGAAATCGACGCCGCGCTCCGGATACGTGCGCTTGCGCGCTGAGCCCACCACCTCGCCGTTGTCGAGATTGATGACTCCGACGAATATTTTTGTGCCGCCGACGTCGACGCCGACCGCGTAGCGCGCTGCCATATGACTCGTTCCTCTTCTTTCCTAGGCTAGATAATCATTGGTGCTACACAACAGGAGCCAGCAGCGAGCCCGGCCGCCTCGCCTGGATGCGTTGCCCCAGGATCGCGCTCGTGGTTTCCTCGAAAGTCGCCACGGGGCCGCTGCAGAGGAACAGATCGCCTTCTCCGATAGGGCGCGCCGTCTCTGCCGGCCCACCCATATGTGGCTCGCCACTGGCGAGCATGCCGGCGCGCTCTAGCACGCGCCGTGTCTGTCGCGCAATGGCCGCGCCGGAGTCGATCACCTCGACGCCTGGACCCGCCACACGCTCGAAGACCGAACGCAACGCCGGGAAATGGGTGCAGCCAAGCACCAGCTCGTCAATGCCAGCTTCGAGCAGCGGGGCGATATCTTCGCGTACGACCGCCTCGACGGTGGGTCCGTCGAGCTGGCCTGCCTCTACCAGTGTCACGAGACGAGGGCAACCGACGGCCAGCACTTCGACACCATTGGCATGCTCGGTGATCAGCCGCTTGAGATAGTCGCCGCGCGCTGAGGCTTCGGTGGCAGCCACGCCCACACGCCCGACGTGCGTGCGCTCGGCTGCCGGCTTGACTGCCGGCACGACGCCGACGAACGGGATGGTGCACGCTTCACGCAACTCTTTGAGGGCGGAAACCGAGGCGGTATTGCAGGCGACGACGATGATCTTCGCGCCGTGATCGAGCAGCAGACGCGCCCCCGCGATCGAGAGTTCCTGGATCTCGCGCTCGGACCGCACCCCGTAGGGGCAATTGCCGGTGTCGCCGAAATAGACGAAGCGCTCGTTGGGCAACTCGCGCAACAACTCATCCAGGATCGTGATGCCACCCACGCCCGAATCGAAGACTCCTACCGGCGCCTGCAGGCCATCTGGACCCAAGCGAGCATGTCGAACGCGTTGCCCAGGAGACACATCAGCCGGCTGCTCCATTGCCCACCTCCTCATCATCTCTCGTGGAGTACTTCACCAAACGAATGTCATTGTAGCATGTGCTATAGTGGCGCATGGCGGCGCCATGCCCATTCCAAGCATATCGCGAGCCAGGCTGGTCGGGGCCTATGCGACGACGCACGGACGACGGTGCCATGCTGGTATGGTTTCTGCATTGCATGGTTGATACCGAGGGTACATCTGAGACAATCGAGCATATAGCTGTACTATGTGCCGGGATACGCTTCGTAGCAGCAGCTTCATAATGAGATGAGGGGCGAGACGATGATGCAGCGAACGCGACCTATGCCACGTCAGTACCCCTCTCATACGCAGACGCGGCGGATGCGGAGTGGCCAACATCCAGTGCCCCATCGCCCTGCGCTCAGCGCTCCACACCGGCGCAGGTTTCCCTGGTTTATCGCCCTCTGCCTCCTCGGGCTGCTGGCGTTGGTGGCGCCCTTGCCTCAGCTTCGAGTGAGCGCGCTGGCGGGGCAGGGCATGCAGCTTGCCGCCAGTGGCTTCTATGGAGCGGCGCGGCTCGTCGCCAAAGTTCCCGATACGCTCAGTCTGCTGGTCGCTCCACACGCGATGCATCAGTACTGGCAGGTCGGGGTGACGGCTGACGCGTCGAGCGCCCACGCCAGCGCCATACGCACGCGCATTATCACACGACTGCCGCAGCGCGTCGGCGACACGACCACCAACTACTTCTGGATCGGCTCGTATCTGAGCGATGACAGCTTCATCCAGATCGGCTACTGGGTTCCCTGGTACGATAGCGCGCACGCGGGATGGTTCTACTGCGCCTTCGACAGCAGCTCGCGTAAGGGTCCATGCGCATATGGGGCGATGGGAACGGCTGGCAGTGACGGCGCCTCGC
This sequence comes from Ktedonobacterales bacterium, assembly GCA_036383155.1. GTDB lineage: Bacteria > Chloroflexota > Ktedonobacteria > Ktedonobacterales > JADMIN01 > DASVOW01. Next base: position 853 of record DASVOW010000084.1, on the reverse strand, counting down.
ACACCTACGCGCTGGAAGCCGTTGCAGACGGCACGAGCGGGGATAGTGGAGCGGCCACCTGGCGCGCGAAGGTAGACGGCCAGAGCGTCGGAGAGTTCCGCTGGACGGCGGGCGAGACAGGCACGAACGCGCCCGCGATCTACGCTGAGTCGTCGGGGTTCGCGCCGCACGCGAGCAGCAGCCAGCTTGGGCCGGTGGACTTTATTGGAGGAATCGAGACGCGCCATGTGGGGCGGCAAACCTACACCCCCGCCACGCATATGCTGGCGGCCTATAGTGCGGCGAACGTCTGCCCGCCGTATGGCATGGCTTCCGATGGGCATGGTGGTGTGCTGCTTGGCAGCGGACTTGCATGTCCCGACCGCTATAGTGAGATCTGATAATGTGCCAGGGATGGTAGCATGACTGTAGTGAGAGGCGCACGAGAGAAGTGGCGAGCACGCCGGAGAGGATACGCAGCGATGAAGCAACCATTGGAGGTTGTGGGCATCACGATGCAGGTGTGCGCGGACGATCTCGGTGCCGCGATCAGATGGTATTCGGCGTTGCTTGGGCGGCCATCGGATGACGAGCCAGGACCTGGCCTCGCGGAATGGGAGATCATGCCCAACTGCTGGTTGCAGGTGGCGGAGGGAACGCCTGCTCCTGGCAATGGTCCTCTGCATCTCGGCATCGCCGACATCGAGGCCGACCGCGAGCGCCTGGAGCAAGCGCTGAACCTCTCCATCTCTCCGATTGAGCGCATCGAGGGGGAGGTCGCCTGGTGCAACTTCACGGACCCGTTTGGCAACCGGCTCGGCCTCTTTCAAGACCTGGCCGACGTTACTGCGCTCACGTGATGGGTTAGTCCTCG
>DASVOW010000083.1:0-2606 GCA_036383155.1 Ktedonobacterales bacterium | reverse complement strand
TACAAACTGTGGGCGGAAGATAGCCTCAGTGGCTCTGAGGCCACTGGTGAGTATACTTTTGACGCCATTAGTAGATCAACGTATACACGATAACAGCCTGCCGTCGCAGTATGGCGTCAAGTCCGTCTCGGCGGTTGTCTGTGCAGGGGCGCGATCCGTTGCGCCCGCAGCGTAGGGGCGAGACCTGTCTCGCCCTCCAACGACTACCACTGCCTAGACGGAATCCGTATAAGCTTGAGATTTAACCAACAGCAACCAGGATATAAGAGTTCGGAATGGTGACAGCTATACCGGAATCCTGGATATATCTGGTGAGCAAGACACCGCGCCCGAATGGGTCTGTCCGCCAAAGACCTTTTCGTGGGTTCACGAAAAAGTCATGAGTTGGCCATCCCCCCAAAAGCCCTTTGGATCGTAGCCGTCCCAGGTCACCGGGGGTGCGATGTGCGCTGCTTGTATCCGTCGCGCCAGAAATTGCGTCGCGTGACGTGTTGCCGAGGCACAACGTACCGCTGACGACAAAGTATAACCATCCCTTGCTGTTGGTTAAATTGCGAGTTCAGTGAGTGCACAGTGGTCTGGCGTGCTCGGCGACTCACGGCACGGTCATCCAGATGACTTTGTCGTCGTCCGTCTCACCGGCGAGGCCAGCGCCGAGCGCAGGCCACCCGGCAGATGCGACTCTGCCGTAGATGACCAGCCGCCCTGACATGCTGTTCCAGGCGGGCATATAGGTCAGGAACACCGGGTCGCCGTTGGAGAGTCCGCAATAGCCGCCGAGTGGCAGCGCCTGGAATGTATCTGCGCCAGGCGGCAGGCGCATCACCGCGCAGTACGAACCGTCGTTGCCTTCGTATTGCGGGCCACCACGGCCAAAGTGATAGCCAGTGTAGCAGCTCCCCTGGGCATCCATCACCGGAGAAAACGAATTCACGCCAACTGTGTTAGTGTAACCTGGCGGCATAGAGCCTTGTCGCCATGTCTTGCCGCCGTTCCCGCTTGAGCGCAACTCGAGTTGATTCAGTTGCACAATTGGAATGTCGGCACAGAGGCTCCCTGGTTGCGCTGGGTTCACGGCGAGTACAATCCACGCCGTGAATTCGTTCCCTATCGGTCCCACCGCTGTCCACGATTGCCCATCGTCCACCGAATGCTCGAGCACGGGAACCTGATTGTCCATGTACACGACGCGGTACCACGCATGATCGCCGCTGTAGTCGGGCACGACCTCGTGCTCCACGAAGTAGTCGCTGGCTCGCCAGCCTTGTTTCACGAGAGCGCTCGGCGTTGTGGTAAGCGGATGCCACGTCGCGCCGTTGTCAGAGCTGACAGTGAGTGCCTGATCGCCATATGTATCATGTGTGTTGTAGAGGCCGTACCAGATGCCGGCTCGACGCAGCAGTGGCGTGACGGCAGCCGAGTACCCGTCAACTGTCACGGTGGGAGCGGGTGGAGGGCGTTGCCACGACTTCCCGAAGTCCAGGGTGACCCATGTGGAGCTCGATGCCCACTGGCCGTGCTGGATTTGGCCATAATCCTTGGTGCAGGAGACGCCGCCGTCGATCCCGACCGCCACCCCGCACGAAGAGGCATTGCCCCCGAGTGGCGGATGCATCCCCTGCCACGACGCACCTCCATCGCTCGACACCCAGAAGCGGAAACCAAAATTCCACGTCGATGGGTCCCTGATATCCACTGAAAAAGATGTGCCGCATGCCGCCATCAGACCCGGCGTCGTCGCGCTGACGGCGAAGTCGTAGAGAATAATATTCCCATGCGGCGTGATGTTGTGCCAGCCAGCCGGCGCCAGCCGCGGATAGATCAGCGGCGAGAACACGGGCGAAAAGGCACCCACGAATGCGAGCATTATGCACAGTTGCAGCGAAATCAGCACGCCGCCCGCCCAGTTGGTCCCCTTCCGCTTACGTTTGTCCGCGCGTGCTGGCGTCGGTCGTTCCATATCCACCGCTTCTACTGCTTTCTCATGCACCAGGCCGAGATCGGGTCCCATACACTGAACCCACACTACCAGTCGCCTGGCGTGCTGTCAACCGGGCATCGTGAAGGCACCGTACTCCTCCACACCACTCGCCAGCCACCACTGCTGACTCCGATCAGTGTGGTCCAGCAGAGAATGCCGCGTCGCGACACCCCAACAGCGGAGAGACGTGATGGCGGAAGGGGTGACGGTCCTCCAGGGCTGGTGTGTTCCTACCAGCAGGAGAGGCGCACGAGCTTCTCGCTGTCTACTCCGCCCGGACTGCCCCGCTGCTGTTGGTTAAAATGTAAGCTTAGAGCGTGTCAAGAACTGGCGTTACGCACCTATGTTACACTTGCTAGGCAAGCCTGCTTGGCATACCATCAGCAGGACGGCGGAGCAGCAGGGCAGGAGAGAGGCAGGGTAAGGCATGGCGAAGAGTAGTCCCGGGCAACACACAGCATCGCGTGGCATGCTCCCGCTGCGGCAGCTCGACGGAGTGCTCCGCCGCCGGTGGAAAGGTATCGTCGTTGGTGTGGTCGCGCTGTACATCATCGCCTGGGCGATAGCGCCTGCGGTTCGTGCGGTGGCGCTCGTGCGCGGGCCAGGGGGACGCTCCGCTCCGGAT
>DASVOW010000082.1:0-2611 GCA_036383155.1 Ktedonobacterales bacterium | reverse complement strand
CAATCAACCGCCCGCGAAATACCGATGCGTGGCGATGCCGCTACAGGCGCATCCATTGCCCAGTCTCCCGTCTCTGCCACCCACAGCCCATCCGCTCGATCCGTTACCGGCCCTACCGTCAGATCCGCCCCATCCTGCCCGCGCGTAATATCCAGCGCCTGGCAGAGCCGCCCCGGCCCGCGACACAGATCCCTGTCGGCAATACTCGCCCCGCGCCGCTCGCGCATCAGCCCGATGCCATACGTCGGCTCCAGCGCCCGCACCAGCACCGCCGCCGCCGCCCCTTCGCACTCCGTCACAATATTGATGCAGCAGTGCATCCCATACGACAGATACACATACGCCCGCCCCGCCGGACCAAACATCACGCGATTGCGTGGCGTCAACCCTCGATAGGCATGCGACGCCGGATCCATCGCCCCCGCATACGCCTCCACTTCCACGATGATCCCTGCCGTCAGGCCCCGTGCTGTCCTGCGCGCCAGCGTCTTGCCAATCAGCGCCCGCGCCACGTCGAGCGTCGCCTGCTCATAAAACGCCTGCGACACTGGAGCCAGCAACGACAATACATCCTCCATCAGCCCGTCCCACTCTTTCTCGCACAACCCGCCTTCACCTGCGGCACGCCCCCGCCCCGCCAGTATCTACACTACATCATAGCCAATGACGAGACCAGCGCGACAGCCTCTAGCTACACTGATGAACGCTCGCAACAGGCCACCCAGGGCAACGGCGACAGATAAAAACCATAAGGTCGTTGGCATCTCCCAGCACCAGTCCCGTTGCTCCTACTAGGTCACCGCTCTCGTCTACCACAGACCCCTTGATTGTAGTCACCGATTCCTCCAATGGTCGCCAGGTACGCCACGACTCGCCATCCCACTCCGAACTCGCTATCGTCAGGAGATATTCCATCTCCTGCTGGCACGATGGGCAGCAGGGAACCTCAGAGTCCTACGTCCAGCCAACATGTCCGCCTACCTTCGTCCCTGGCGCCACGCTCAAATGGTACTGGTACGAGTATCCCTGAGCGGCCTCCGTCTCCTCCCACTCCCAGATGCGTCGCCGCAAATCGTCCGATACATCGCGGATATCCGAATACTCCCGCACACGCTCAGACGCAAACGAACAGACGCGCGGCATATAATTTGGATCGAAGACCGTAGGCACGGGGACATCCTGCAACACTGCTGAGACGTTCGCCGCCTGCCTCCAATACACGCGCAAGTGAGGGCTGTAGTGCGGCAGGTGGTCTCGCGGGCACCACAGCAATTGAAAGAGATCGCACCCGTCTGGAAACCCAAGTTCAGGCACATCCGCGGCCCGCAGTTGCATGACACCTACATAGGCGCCATGAGGCTGACCCGCTGGTCTCGAAGGTGGATGATTTCCTAATAAGTGATTTCCAACCATGCGCCACTCCTGCAGCAGCAGCTCTTCATCCTGACTGCGCTGAGGCTCACTGGCAACATGCCCCACTGTGCACACAGGCCACGGTTCACTCACAGGCCAGAGAAACGTGCCGCCCAACTTGCTTTCGCCCAACCCAGTCTCACCATCTCGTCGTGGATGCAGACGTACAGTTCGGCGCGCCAGCGGACGCAATTCAGGGAAGAAATCGGTAATATCAAGAGGAGGTGGTGGCGTTGTTCTCATATAGGGTCCCATCCTCGCCAGCGTAGTCCGGGCACATGCAAGTTAGAGGCGGAAAGCATGCAACCGGAGGGGCTGCTGGCAGAAAGTGGCACTGGCGAAGTAATCTGTAACCAGACTACGCCGGTCAAGTGAGCATAAGTCGGTGGTTCTTATAATAATTGTATACTTGCGAAACATGGGAGTGACACACAGATGAAGCAGCAATTTACAGCCAGCGTCTGGCGAGAGGATGACTGGTACGTGGCCCAATGCTTAGAGGTGGATGTTGCCAGCCAGGGTACGACAGAAGAGGAAGCACTGGCGAATCTGCGCGAGGCGTTAGAACTATACTTTGAGCCACCTACTCCAGCTATCACGCCACACATCCGTTCACTGGAGGTCGAGATCGGTGCCGCTTAGATCTTTGCCCTACCATGAAGTGCGGCGCAAGCTGGAGGCGGCCGGTTTCATCGTGCGGAGCCAGAAGGGCAGTCACGTGAAGTTTGTGCGCCAAACAGATCAGGGCATACTGACCGCTATCGTGCCACAGCATCGCGAGGTGGCGGCTGGCACACTCCGCAGTATTCTTCGGCAGGCAAGTATAAGCATCGACGAATGGGACCGACTGTAGATCAGAGTGTACTCATCCGTGCGAAAGGAATCGCTCACTCGACTACATTACATATTGCCTCCCGCTCCGCTTAGACTCGCACTCACCTCTTTCATTCCCTCCCGCATATCCGGCAAGAATTCGGGTAATACCTCCAGCAACCTGAAATGTCACACTTCAGCAAAAACTGCGTTATAACCCCGACATCATGATGCCGCCGACCGGTCTCCCACGCCGTGGAGGTGATCACATCCACGAGGTAGTAGCAAGGAGATACTCCTTGGAAGCCCCTCTCCTGTTCACGTCTACATCAGCAGACAGCGATCAGACCAATGACGAGACGCACGCAGACGAGCAGGCGCTGGT
>DASVOW010000081.1:0-2828 GCA_036383155.1 Ktedonobacterales bacterium | reverse complement strand
AACCATAGCATCAAACTGACAACGTGCCTACCGCTCGGCATCACCGTTCACAATCACATCGCCTGCGCACCCGTAGCCAAAGACATAACCTGGTTGCAATTCGGCTGAGACTTCACCTTCCTGCCTGGATGGCGGGGTTGGCTCATCGAGCACACCATGGATCGGCAGATTCACAACGGCGTCACCGACGCCCTGCAGCGCATCAAGCGCGCCGCCGAGAGGAGCATCGCAGCAGTCAACACCAAACCCGCATAAAGCGAAAACGCCAGATACACATCTCCACATCAAAACAGTACAGACCACAATGAAGAGAAAGGGCGCGGCATACACAAACAGCGCCGCGCACAGGATGAAGGGTAAGGGACATGGGTTTCTTTAGCTCAGTGGGCGGTGGCGTCGTCATCGCCGTAATCATCATCGTGCTTGCTATTCTGGCAGTGTTCTATGCCTATAGCAACCTCTACAAAAAAGTCGGTCCAAACCAGGCGCTCATCGTGTATGGTCGCGGCGGCACCAAAGTCATCACCGGCAATGGCACGTTCGTCATCCCGATGTTCCAGCGCTCGCAGGAGTTCTCGCTGGAGCTCATGTCATTCGACGTCGCGCCCCAACAGAACCTCTTCACCAACCAGGGCGTCTCGGTGCGCGTCGAGGCCGTCACCCAGCTCAAGGTGCGCAACGACCGTGAGAGCATCCTCACCGCCGCCGAGCAGTTCCTCAGCAAGACCTTCGACCAGCGCCAGTCGATGATCCGTCTCGTCATGGAAGGCCACCTGCGCGGCATCGTCGGCCAGCTCACCATCGAGCAGATCGTCAAAGAGCCTGAGATGGTCAGCGAAAAGATGCGCTCCACCAGCTCCGCCGACCTCGCCAAGATGGGCCTCGAAGTCGTCTCCTTCACCATCAAGGAAGTCCGCGACGAGAACAACTACATCGACAACATGGGACGCCCCGAGATCGAGCGCATCAAGAAAGAGGCGAACATCGCCGCCGCGCTCGCCGCTCGTGACACCCAGATCCAGCAGGCGCAGGCTTCGCGTGAGGCCGCCGTCGCCAAAGCCGAGGCCGACCAGACCCGCGTCGCCGCCGAGACCACATCACAGGCAAAGCAGGCTGAGTCGCAGCGCGACCTCGCCCTCAAGCGCGCCTCCTACGACGCCGAAGTCAAGAAGCAGCAGGTAGTCGCCGATAAGGCCACCGACCTCCAGCAGCAGATCATGCAGCAGCAGATCGTCGCCGAAGCCGCCCGCGCCCAGGAGATCGAAAAGACCGCCCAGACCAAGGTGCAGGAGGCCGAGGGCAACCGCCGTCAAATGGAGCTGGAGGCCACCGTCGTCCGTGCCGCCGAGGCCGAGCGCCAGCGCATCGAGACACAGGCAGCCGCCGAGCGCCAGCGCCTCTCCCTGGAGGCCGAGGGCCGCGCCGCTGCCCTGAAAGCCCAGGCTCAGGCCGAAGCCGAAGCCCTCAAAGCCCGCAGCACCGCCGAGGCCGACGCTGCCCGCATCCGTGGCGCCGCCGAAGCTGAGGCCGCCCGCCTCAGAGGTCTCGCCGACGCCGAAGTCATCCGTGCCAAAGGTGAAGCTGAGGCTGAGGCCCTGCGCACCAAAGCCAACGCCTACCGCGAATACAACCAGGCCGCCGTACTCGACAAAGTCATCACCAATCTGCCCGAGGTCGTCAGAGCCATCGCCGAGCCGCTCAGCAAGGTGGACAAGATCAGCATCGTCTCGACCGGCAGTTCCAATGGCAACGGCAATCTCGGCGCCAGCCGCATCACCGGCGACATGGTAAACATGCTCGCCCAGGTGCCCGCCCTGATCCAGGCGCTCACCGGCACAGATGTCAGCGAGCTGATGCGCCGCGTCCCCGGCCTCTCCACCGTAGACGGCACCAGCAACACAGACGCCGCGAACGGCGCCGAGAACAATGCGCCCGCTCCCGCTGAGCCAGCCGCCACTAATGCCACGCCCGCTCCTGCCCCCGTCGGCGCCGCGCTCAACGGCACCCCCGGTGCGGCAGAAGCTTCATCCCAACGCGGCACCAGCGGCTCCGGCCCGCGCCGCCAGCCTATGCGCTAGCCAGCCACGCCGCAACATCTCCCTTCAACAAAGAAGGCCACCCGCCATAACGCGGGTGGCCTTCTTTGTCGCTGGCATATATCGGCCGTCGCACGATCACACTATCTGTGCCTCCGCGCGACGGATCCGTGAATTCTTTGACTCCACTGGCGAGTTCGCCTTTCCCTAGTCCGCGCAGGCGGACTTTGCGGCTGAGCGTAGCGAAGCCAATTGCCTGCCGGGCACCGGCCGCGGTTTTAACCGCCTGCGGATCTGCTTAGTGCGCGCCTCCTACGGAAGCGAGCGGCACCCGATCAGACTCTACAGCGGCAAGCACCTGCTGCACAGCTTGAGTAAACTGCTCGATCTGAAACGGCTTATAGATGATGCCGATACCTTCAGCGCGCAAGTGATCTTCCTGTTCGCGCGCCTGGTTCACCGCCGCTGTGCTGACGATGATAGGCAGCTTCGCCGTCGGGCGATACATCCGCAGCTTCTGCATCATCTTCCAGCCTTCCAGCTCCGTACCGAACTTCAGGTCTAGAATGACAAGCTGTGGGTGAAGTGATGCCACCGCGATGGGATGCTCAAACGCGAGCTTCGAGCTCACCACCTCATAGCCCTCGTCTTCCAGCAGAAGCTCGTACAGGTCGAGAATGTCCTGATCATCATTGATAACCATGATACGCGTAGCTATATGGGCCTCCTTTCGCTGGTGGGCAGCCACACAAGCCAAAGGCGCGGCCGCACACCCATACACATACTGCTTGC
>DASVOW010000080.1:0-3942 GCA_036383155.1 Ktedonobacterales bacterium | reverse complement strand
CAGGGTCCAGCCCACAACCGTGCCAAGGCGACTCGCGGGCGGCACTGCCTGCGGCGGTGCAGGTTCGGCTGGCGTCTGTCCGTCATTCATGCTTGTGTTTCCCTCCCCATCCTGCATGCACTACTTCGGTCTGTCCGGTTTGCTGGCTAGTCTCTGGTGGCCGTCACCGTGGAAGAGACTGCTGGAACTGCTGGAACCGCTGGACCAAGCGCACAGGGTCGTCGCGCCGTACGAAGTGCCATCATCGCCTCCTCGTAACACCTGGCCATTCTACCCTTTCTGCGCGCCAGCCACAACCACAATGCTCCCCATCATCTACTACGGAAAGCCAACTTTCTTCGCATTCGATTTCACTATTTGCGACACACCACAGCAACGTTGATGTTGCTCAAAGGCATTCATCCCAAGGTGGTCTCGTAGATGTTGGGGCATGCCTCGTTTGCCATTATGCTTGACCTCTACAGCCATGTGCTGCCAGATATGCAACGCGAAACGGTCATGGCAATGGCACATATATTCGACGGGTATGTAGGAGCAATACGCGTCGAAATAGAAATGCGGCGAAGAGGCGACCACTTGGACTCCCCTCCGCCGCGCTCGCATTGCCAGCCTGCGCTTACCCCACGCGCTCCACGGGTACGGGGCGACCCGGCAGCCACCAGTTCCAGCGGCCGAGCAGGCGCATCGTCGCGGGGACGAGGAGCGTGCGGATGATCGTGGCGTCCACCAGCACCGCCACCGTCATGCCCAGGCCGATCTCCTTCGTGATGATGATGCGGGTGAAGGTGAATGCACCGGCCACGATCACAAAGAGCAGTGCCGCGCTGGTGATCACGCCGCCCGTCTTCTCCAGTCCGCGCGCTACGGCGAAGCGGTTGTTGCCGGTGCGCAGCCACTCCTCGCGGATGCGTGAAAGCAAGAACACCTCGTAGTCCATCGATAGGCCGAAGAGGATGCAGAAGAGCAGAATGGGGATCGTGCTCTCCACGAAGCCGTCGCTGGTGAAGTTGAGCAGATTCGACAGGTTGCCCCACTGGAAGACGAAGACCAGCATGCCATACGCCGCGCTGACCGACAGCACGTTCATCAGCACCGCCTTGAGCGGCAGCAGCAGCGAGCGGAACATGATCAGCAGCAGCACGTACGTCGCCACGAGGATGAACAGGATCGCCTTGGGGAAGTTGTCGTACAGGTAGCGGTTGAAGTCGAGACTGACCGCCTGGAAGCCCCCAACCTGCACCACCAACCCCTGCCCCGCGTCTTTGTCGCCCGCGCGCAAATGATCGATCAGGGCCTTCCCTTCGGCGCTGTCGATTTTGGCGTCGGTCTTGACGGTGATCACCGTCGTGCCACCGGAGACATTCTGCCGCACGAACTGTTGTAGCCCGGCCAGTCGCGGGTCCTTCGCATACGCGCCTGTCGAATAGATCTGCGCAAGTTGCGCCTCGCTAAACGAAGGACTACCCGGCGCGGCGGGAAGCTGCGTCAGGCTGATGACGCCCGTGACATGCGGCTGCGCGGCGATCCACCGCGTCAGGTTGTCAACTTTGCTGAGGTTGTCAGGCGAGAGGATGCCCGAGCCGTCGGGAGTCTGCGCGACGATCACCACGGGATTCTCGTTGGTGGCGGGGAACTGCTGGTTCAGGATGTCGAGGCCGAGCCGCGCCTCTGTGCCGGCTGGCAGCGACGACGAGGAGGGTGTGCCGATGTTGAGCGAGAGCAGTGGCCAGCCCATCGCCAGCAGCAGGACGATCACCGCCAGCACGATCAGCACCGGGCGCCGCATGACGCCCATTGCCCAGGCATGCCAGAAGCCGGGACGCTCCTCAGCCTGGCCGTTGCGCGGCGTGGGCGCGGTGAGCTTGCCGATCAGCGGCAGCCGCAGCGCATTGATGCGCGCGCCAAATGCACCGAGCAGCGCCGGGAGCAGCGTCAACGCCGCCGTCACCGCTACACTGACCACGACCGCGCCACCGATGCCCAGCGATGTCATGAACTGGATGCCGATCAGCATCAGGCCGATGAAGCCGATGATCACCGTCAAGCCGCTAAAGAGGATTGCCTCGCCGGCCGTCGCAACCGTCCAGCCAATGGCGTCGCGTACACCGCGGCCCTGCGCCAATTCGTCGCGGAATCGGCGGGTCATGAACAGGCTATAGTCGATGGAGATGCCCAGTCCGACAATCGAGGCAATGTTGGTGACAAAGACGCTCGTCTCGTTGTGCAGCGCGATGGGATAGATCAGCGCAAGCGCCACCGGCACCGCGACCACCGCCAGGATCAGCGGCATGAGCGAGGCGACGAACGTGCCAAAGACGATCAGCAGCACCAGCAGCGCAATTGGCAGCGCCGCCTCCTCCGCCCGCGCGCTATCCTCCTGCGTCACCTGCGTGAACGTATCGTAGACGGCTGGATTGCCCGTCAGGTAGACCTTCGCCGGGCCACTGGAGGCAGAGGGCAGCAGCTTGCGGAAGTCGCTCAGCTGGTGCTCGACGGCATCGCCGCTGCCATCGAAATTGACGATCACATAGGTGGTGAAACCGTCCCGGCTTTGCTGGCCACCGGGATTCTGCGTCACGCTGGTAACGTGCGGGAAATCCTGCGCCTTGCCGATGAAGTCGCTGACCTCACTCTGGTAGCTCGGATCGGTAACAGGCGTGTCCTGCGACTGAAAGACGACGAGCAGTTGTGATGCCGGCTGGTGCAGCGTATTGGTCAGGATGTTGGCAACCTTGTTCGATTCGCTCCCATTGAAGGTGTAGCCGCCGCCAGTCAGCACGGTCGAGAGTTTTGCGGCGAAGGGAATGCTTACCACGACGCCGGCAACCCAGAGCGCGATCACCAGCCAACGGATGCGATAGATGAAGCGGCCATACGCCAGGCCAACGCGATAGAGGCCATGCCCCTCGATGGATACGGTTGATATCGTGCCAGGCGCAGCGCCAGCGGCATGATGCGTTTCGTCCGATGTCTCGGATGGTCGGTCTCGCAGTCTCATGTCTGTGTCCCCACGAAAACAGCCCGGAGGCCATGAATGCTGGCGTGTTGGCTGCATCAGCGCGACGCGTGTGGAAGCCGCCCACACGCCTATGCTGCGTCCGCTCAACCACCTGGAGGGAGTGCCACTGACGTTGGCGTCGCCTCCCTAGTGAGGGATTGTAGCGCAAGGATGCGTGCGAAATAAACAAGCGAGGCACCTTGCTTCCAGCAGTCGCATTGCCTGGCGCCGTATGGCCTGATATTGCGACACGTCAGTCGTCGAGTGTTATACTTCGAGTACATTGCTCTTGTGTTTCCATGGCATATAGTCATTCCTGGTTTTGGGGCATCTTTCATGAGTGAGCTTGCGGTCTTCTGTGGTACGGCGCATCCCCAACTGGCGCGCGACATCTGTCGTCATCTCAACATGCCGCTTGGAGAGGCGCTGGTCAAGAAATTTACCAACGAGAATATTTTCGTCAAAATCAATGAGAATGTGCGCGGCAAAGATGTCTTTGTCATCCAGCCATTCACTACGCCGGTCAATGATTCGATCTTGGAGCTGTGGATCATGATCGACGCGCTCAAGCGTGCTTCGGCTCAACGGATCACAGCCGTCATCCCTTACTACGCCTATGGCCGCACTGACAAAAAGGACCAGCCGCGCGTGCCGATCACCGCGCGCATGATCGCCGACTGCACCACCACCGTCGGAGCCAACCGCGTGCTGACGATGGATCTTCACGCAGGGCAGATCCAGGGCTTCTTCAGCATTCCCGTCGACGAGCTGACCGCGCAGAATATTCTGGCGCAGTACATTCGTAGTAGCGAGCTCGATAGGTACACTGTCGTCGCGACGGATACCGGCTTCGCCAAGAAGGCGCGCAACTTCGCCGAATTGCTGGATGCGCCGCTCGCCATCGTGGAGAAGCGCCGCCTGGGCAACGACGGGCGCATGGAGAG
>DASVOW010000079.1:0-1869 GCA_036383155.1 Ktedonobacterales bacterium | reverse complement strand
CGCTGGGATCTCGACCACGTCACCTCCAGAACCGTGGACGTCATTACGCTGCACGGCAAATATTACATCGTCTACCCGCCCTTCCCCGCCATTGTGCTCCTGCCATTCGTCGCCATCTGGGGGCTGCACACCAGCGATATCTTGTTCACGACGCTGCTCTCCGCGCTCGATATGCCATTGCTCTACCTGTTGTTTGAGCAGGCGCGTGCGGCCGGTCTCACCCGCCGCTCGCATCTGGCCAATGCCAGCTTCAGCGTGGTCTTCTTCTATGGCTCAATCAACCTCTGGCTCTCGCTCGGCGGTAACATGTGGTTCACCGCGCACATCCTCTGCCTGACCTGCACGCTGCTCTCGCTGCTGCTGGCCCTGCGCCGCCACTATGGGTGGAGCGCCGTCTTGCTGGCCTGCGCCTTCTTCTGCCGGGCCACCGCGCTGCTGGGCTTTCCCTTGCTCTTCTACCTGGCCTGGCAGGATGTCACCCGCGAGCAGCTGGTCGAGCGCTTCGTTCTCGCGCTGCGTGCACGCCGCATCGACTGGGACGCCCTCCCCTGGCGGCGGCTGCTCCCACCGCTAGCGGTTGCGCTGGTGATGGTGCTGCTCTTCATGGCGCGCAATCTCGTCATCTTTGGCTCGCCCTTGGAGAGCGGCTATGCTATCCAAATCCAGCAGCATTATCCCCTGGTGACGCAGGGCATCTACAACATCGCCTACGTCCCGTCGAATATCGTCGCCAATTTCTTCAGCTTCCCCGCCGTCACCTTCACGAGCGCCTTCGACCGCCACCCGGTGATCGACGTCATGAATGGCGGTTACTGTGTCAGTGTCTTCGTCACCACCCCGCTCTTCCTGCTGCTCTTCTGGCGCAATCGGCAGCGCAGCCTGTTGCGGGGCGTGCTCTGGCTGACACTCGGCCTGGTCGTGGTGATGGTGCTGCTCTTCCACGCCGCGGGATGGTATCAGTTCGGCGCGCGCTACCTCTTCGATGGCTATCCCTACGCCTTCCTGTTGCTCGTGCTCAATGAGGTACGTGTGGATTGGCGCTTCGCCCTGCTCGGCTTGTTCGGCATTATCATCAATTTGTTGGGCGCTCTCGAATTCTGGACACTTCACATCCTGCGCATCTGACGAAGAGCGTTCTCTGCCAGAACAATTGCCTTTGCTCAACCATCTGCCGCTCATGCCGCATAACGCGCCTGCACGATGCTGGGAATGTCGGCGATGCGTCCCTGGCTGGCGGAGACGAGCAATACGACATACTCGGCCATAGACCAGTTGAGCGGGGTCATCGACCGTGTGGGAGTGCCAGGCTGCGCGCCGTCGGGCGCCTTTTGATCCCAGATCTGCTCGGGAATGAAGCCGCTGGAATTCCTGGCAGCCATCAGCGCGTCAAGATACGGCTCGGCGCTCTCGCCGGTCGCGACGGCGTAGATACCGCGCTCGCCCGAGAGCAGCGGCCATAGGCGCCCGCGTCCTGAGCCGGAGTAATCCAGCCCATCGGTGTCCTCGCCATATCCATCATGGTTGTAGCGAAACCAGTACAGGTGCCCATGTATCGTCTCGCTGATCGTGCTGTCCACTACCGCGAGCGAGTCGACGATTGCCGGGTCGCGCGGCGACTTCGCACCCAGACGCACAAGCTCCAGGAAGCCGGCATCCACGACCTCGCGCTGATCCCAGACGCCGCCGCTATTGCCTAGAGTCAGTAAATCGCCTGCGTTCGGATTCCCTTCATCAGCAAGGCGCAGATAGTAGTGGCCATTGCCAAGCGGACCCGTCGTCGTGAAAGTCCATGATTCAACCTTGCGCTGATACTCGTCCGCCGTTGCCTGAAACTGCGTGGCGCTCGCGCTATCGCCGTTGGCACGGGCA
>DASVOW010000078.1:0-2458 GCA_036383155.1 Ktedonobacterales bacterium | reverse complement strand
TCGCGGCAGTCGGCGCAGCGGCCGTAGAGCTCCAGGGCGTGGCCCTCCAGCGCAAAATTGTTGCGGGAGGCGATGGCGCGGAAGCGATCCATGGGGACGCACGCCTCGATCTCCACGACCCGGTGGCAGCGCACGCAGGTGAGATGGTGGTGATGGGCGGCGCCGCAGACGCGATAGCGGTGTGTGCCGTCGGCGAAGGTCACACGGTCGAGCAGCTTGAGGTTGACCAGCGTCTCGATGGCGCGAAAGACGGTGGCACGGCCAAGCGTTGGCTCGATGTCGAGCAGCTCGTGCCAGAGGTCGTCACCGGTGAAATCTACGCCTTGTTCCGCGCACTCGGCCAGCCGCTCGGCAATGAGACGGCGGGGACGGGTATTGCGCATGCCCGCTTCGTCGAAGGCCGCGAGAATATGGTCAATCGTAACGCTCACGCCTGCTACGCCTCGTGTTCTCGTTGCGCCACCGCGGCTGCGCTGCGCGGGATGCTCGCGCGAGCCGTGGTGGTAAGTATGCTCTCTGTCATCCATACGGTAGTGTACCACCTCACCATAATTGATACAATGTCTCATTGACAAATGCGTATCGCTCAGGTATGATTGGCATGCCTTTCTTGAGATAGCGTATCATTAATCACGTATCCCGACGGACATATCAGGAGTCCGGCATGCCAACACTACGTTTGCTGAACCACACGCACATTCACCACCGCGCACGCACGCGCACTATTTGGGCGGCACTGCTGCTCGCCTTCGGCGGGCTCGCGCTCGTGCTCGGTGGGTGTGGGCTTTCGAGCCAGCCGAGTGGGGGGAGCAGCGGGCCGATCAGGGTGGTGGCGGCGGAGAACTTCTGGGGCAGTATTGCCGCGCAGGTGGGAGGAAGCCAGGTGAAGGTTACCAGCCTCATCAATGATCCCAACGCTGACCCGCACAGCTACGAGCCGACACAGGCAGATGCGCGTACCGTCGCGGACGCAAAATACGTGATCGTCAATGGTGCGGGCTACGATCCGTGGGCCGATAAATTGCTGAAGGCGAATCCGGTGGCGGGACGCAAAGTGCTCAATCTCGGCGATCTGACCGGCACGCATGTGGGGGACAATCCCCACCTGTGGTACAACCCCGACTATGTGACGAAAGCGGCAAGCCGGATTCGCGAAGATCTCAAGGCGCTCGATCCGGCCCATGCAGCGGCAATCGACGCGTCAGCGCAGACGTTTCTCACGAGCGGGCTGAAGGAGTACTCCGGCTTGATCGCGGCTATCAAGGCGAAATACGCGGGCACGCCGGTGGGGGCGACGGAGAGCATCTTTTCGTATATGGCTCCCGCGCTTGGCCTGAACCTGATCACGCCGCCGTCGTATCTGAAGGCGGTGTCGGAGGGGCAGGATATCTCCGCCAGCGACGAGGCGACGGTGGAGCAGCAGATCGCGCAGAAGCAGATTACGATCCTGGTGTACAACAGTCAGAACACGCCAAACAACATTCAGGCAATTATCAATAAAGCGAAAGCCGGCGGCATCCCGGTGGCGATGGTCACCGAGACACTGGTGCCAGCCACCGCGTCGTTTCAAGACTGGCAGTCCAGCCAACTGCGAGGCATCGAGGCGGCGCTGGCGCAGGCGACGGGGAAGTAGGAGAACCTAACCCCCAACCCCCTTCCCTCCAAGGGAAGGGGCCGTGAGGCAAGGTAGATGGCGAGTGGGGTTAGGGTATCCGATCTGTATCGAGGAGGCTCTGTATGATGACCGATGCTACGCAGCAGACATTTGATTCTACGGAGCGTGCGGCTGCATCTCCGGTCATCCAGATGGAGCATGCTTCGGTGGAGCTTGGCGGGCGCGCTATCTGGTCGGATGTGTCGCTGAGAGTGCAATCCGGTGAGTTTGTGGCGATCCTGGGGCCGAATGGAGCGGGGAAGTCGACGCTGCTGAAGGCGATCCTTGGGCTGATCCCGCTTGCGTCGGGCTCGGTGGAGGCGCTGGGCCAGCCAGCGCGCCGGGGAAATCCGGCGATTGGCTATGTGCCGCAGCGGCGCAGCTTCGATCCGGAGGTGCGGGTGCGCGGGCGCGACATCGTGCGGCTGGGGCTGGATGGCGCGCGCTGGGGTGTGCCGCTGCCCTTCCTCCGGCGTGACGCGGCGCGTGAGGCCTCGCGGCGCGTGAGTGAGGCAATCGAGCAGGTGGGAGCGTCGGCATATGCGGACCGGCCTATCGGCGAGCTTTCCGGCGGTGAGCAGCAGCGGCTACTGATCGCGCAGGCGCTGGTGACGCGTCCGCGCATCCTCGCACTCGATGAGCCGCTGGATAGCCTGGACCTGCGCAACCAGCAGGGCGTGGCGAACGTGATCCGCCAGATCAGCCGGGAGACGGATGCGGCGGTGCTGCTGGTGGCGCACGATGTGAACCCGATCCTCACGGCGCTGGACCGGGTGGTGTATGTGGCGCACGGTCAGGTGGCGG
>DASVOW010000077.1:0-3387 GCA_036383155.1 Ktedonobacterales bacterium | reverse complement strand
CTCTGCTCCCTTGGGAGGCGTCAGCACCGTAGGATGGAACTGCACGAATTCAAGATCGGCAAGGGCTGCTCCCGCCCGTGCCGCCAGCGCGACCCCATCGGCAGTCGCGCCCGCCGGATTCGAGGTGCGCAGCCACAGGCGGCCCGCCCCGCCATTGGCGAGCACCACGCCGCGCCGCGCCATAATGCGTAGCTGCTGCCCCTCATGCAGCGCCGTGACGCCCCGACAGACGCCCTCCTCCATCACCAGATCGAGCGCCAAAGTGAAGTCCAGCACCCGCGTCCCGGCGCGTCGGCGCAGCGCTTCCACCAACGCCCGCTCGATCTCCGCCCCAGTGGCGTCCCCCCGCGCATGCAACACGCGCCTACGGCTATGCGCTGCCTCGCGCCCGAGGTCATACCGCGTCGCGATCTCATGGAATGTGCTTGGCGCCGCCTGCTGTGTAGCTGTATCCTTACCCCGGGCCGGCGAACGCTCATCGAACTGTGTGCCGGTGGCGATCAGCCACGCTACCGCCTCGCGCGCCTCATTCACCAGCACGCGTGTCGCCGCCTCATCCACCAGACCCGCCCCCGCTGCGAGCGTATCGTGCAGATGCAGCTCGGGATCATCGTCCAGCCCCACAGCGGCGGCCAGTCCGCCCTGGGCATAGCGCGTATTGCTTTCGCCGAGCGCACCCTTGGTCAGTAGCACGACGCGTAGCTCGGGCGGCAGGGTCAGTGCGACGGAGAGCCCAGCAATGCCACCTCCGATAATTGCCACGTCGCAGCGAAGAATATCGCCATCCGCATCACGCGCACCCACTGCAGTGGATGTGCCAGATGTCTTGAAGTTATCGGTGGTGCGCATGCTGCCCCACTCCCTTCCACCGGCCTCGCGGCGCCTCTTCTCAAGCGATGAGCGCGTCGCATACGCATGACTTAGTGTTGAGTGTACAACATACACTAAGTCCCAGTGCAAGGGATTATACCACGACCAGGGAAGAGCGACAACAGCCACAGTGTCCACAATACACAAAGGGTAGTGGAGGGTGTTACTCGCTCGCCTGATATGCCGTGTAGCCGACCTGTGTGTCGGCGATGAGCGCCCGCGCTGGCAATCGGCGCAAACGTTCGACCGCGACCAGATCGCCTACTGCCCCTGAGACATTGCCAGCCAGTCCAAGGACAAGATACGCGCCCACATGTGGCGCGAGCCACGTAGCGACTATGCCGGCCGCTGTGAGCGCCACGAGGGGAGCCAGCGCCACAGCAATATAGCCGTTGCGCGTAAAGAGTTGATCCGGCGCGGTGCAGTAGGCAGCAAAGGGCAGCTTGAGGCCAAAGCGCGGGCGTCCGCTCAGAGCCAGGATCATCGCTGCGTGCACTGCCTCATGCACCGGCACCATGACGACGTAGCCCGCGATATTCCCCGCGATCACCGCGCCGATTTGCAGCGCTGCCGATCCGCCGGGAAGAGGACTGGCACGGTGCACGATAGAAGCGGCAACATCCAACCCGACAAAACCCACCGTTGCCACCGCGAGCAGCCAGGCACCGCGTCGCGCCAGTTGCGGCAGATTTTCCTCCGCCAGCAGATCAATACAGTCGATTTCTCGCAGCCGCCCCGAGCGAATCGCAGCCACCAGCCGCTGCCGCACAGGTATAGAGAGGAGGCGCGCCACCAGTCGCATGCCGCGCGGATCGGCATCCGCTGCTTGTCCGGTGCTGGATATATCCGTCTCCAATGTAAACTCAGTCCGCTCGGACATCGTCGCCTCCCCGTTTACGCCATAGGCTGCTTGTAGTTACTGGCAAGACACTCCCTCCCATCAGCCGGGACTCCACGAATAGGTCTGCGAATCCACTAGCGGGATGAAGCCAAGCGTGTGATAGAGTGTTTCGGCGGGATTGCCCCGCTCGACAAAGAGGCAGGTGAAAGGATTGGCCGGTGAAATGACATCAGCCACTGCCTGCGCCAGCAACGCCGTCGCCACGCCTCGACCGCGCGCCTCCGGCAGCGTACAGACCCCCATAATCATCGGGATGTCTTCAAACAAACTGATATAGCAGCCGCCGATGATGCTGCCGCCGAGGCGTGCCACATAATAGCGGCACCAACCGCGCTCGTGTTCGCTCCAGCGCTCGCTCGCCCGTTGATTGACGAGCGCGTCGGCGGGATGGATATCACCGTAAAAGCAGATACGGCTACAGTATTCGTAATCCCACACGTCTTGCCACCGCGCAATGGGCGCGACTGCAAGTCCCAGATGTGGTGGTGGTGTGGCGATATACCCTTCGTGGGCCATGAGCAGCAAATTTTCGATGCGCTCGAAACAGGCAGCCCTGAGAGCTTCGGGTAATTCTTCCTCCCCAGCCTGCGCCGGCACGACGGTCCACTGCACCGGAGTGTGCCGGACTCGCGCGAAACGCTGCACCGATTCCACCAGCTCACGTGCCTTGCCCGGACGTGCCAATGCATACGCGACTCGCAGGCGCCCTGTCTCAAAGCGGAAGCGCGCACTGCCGCACGGCCCAAGCTCCGGACCAATATCGGTAAAGCGCCCAACACGCTGTAGGAGAATGCGGTGCGCAATGTCGTGTGTGTCCATCGATCTACACTATGTAACCGTTCACTGTTCGTTCGTCTGTCCAACTCCAATATATGGGAGCCAGGCCGGTATGCAGGCTACCGTTGCTGCCTCTCACAGAGTCCTCCCATCGTCCGTCCTGCTACTCTGCACTCTAGACCAGCAGCCGATCCTCTTGCAAGACGCGTGCACGCCTAGGACTGCATTGGCGAGCGAGTATAGCCGATTTTCCTGCAACAACGCCTCGCATCTTGACGGCTCGCCGGGCTGTAGAGTACACTGCGTGCGGTGCGCGGGCGAAAAGCCAACGCGTCCATGCCACGCCGGCGTAGCTCAGTGGCAGAGCAGCGGTTTCGTAAACCGCAGGCCGTGGGTTCGAGTCCCACCGCCGGCTCCCGGAGAAACCCCAATTTTAAGCGGCTTTGAGGTATGCGCCTCAAAGCCGCTGCGTCGTTTATGCTCTGTTTGATGCCAATTCTCTCCTCCAGTGTGCGTAGCCACACCATGCAGGGAGACATCCATTGCGTCGGCGACGTGTCACTGCACGCCCGGCGACACGTGTGCTTAGAGGGAGAGGGTGTTCGGCTATTCTTCCTCTGCGAGCGCTAGGGAAGGGCTAGCATACGCTGTGCAATGGGTTATAGATTTCGGAGACGCGTACACGGACGCATTGCCATGCAGACAACCTCGATGCCGGTACGGCCGCAGGGAAAGCAGAACTACCGTAGTATCGATTAGCGATGCTTCACCGTTTCTAAACTGGTCGAACTCATCGCCATTACTCCGTGAATGCGGACCAAGCAGACGGACTGTGTATG
>DASVOW010000076.1:0-5194 GCA_036383155.1 Ktedonobacterales bacterium | reverse complement strand
GCTAGGCGAGCTCCCCGAAGAAGATGCCGCGGAATACCTGGCCGCGCTCGGCCTGCCCGCCCTTGGCGCCGACCGCGTCATCCAGGCCGGCTACAGCGCCCTCAACCTCATCTCGTTCCTCACCGCCGGCGAAGACGAGGTCCGCGCCTGGACCGTCACCCGCGGCTCCAAAGCCCCCACCGCCGCCGGCAAGATCCACAGCGACTTCGAGCGTGGCTTCATCCGCGCCGAGGTCGTCCACTACGACGACCTCATGGCCGACAGCGGCTCCATGAAAACCGCCCGCGAGCATGGCCACATCCGCCTCGAAGGCAAAGAGTACACCGTCCGCGACGGAGACATCATCGAGTTCCGCTTCAACGTCTCCCGGTGACCACCGGCTCCCAGCGCGCGGAATAACCAGGCTCGCAGACTCGAGCGGAAACGCCGTCGGGCGCGCTCGTCGCGTCTGGCGGCGTTTCTACTGCCTCAGGCTCGACGTGCCTGAGGCGATTTGTGACGATAGGCAGAACAGCAGACGGCGCAGAATCGTGCCCACGACGCTCTAGACGCGAGTGCGCCGCGCCACTACGAGCGCCTCGATGCTCCCCGCGGTCAGACCAGTGAATCCACCAAAGAGCAGATCGCGCACTGTATCGCTCGGCAGGTGAGTGATCAGCAGGCCAACGCCCGCCGCCACGACGAACCCGAGCGCCCACCCGAGCGTGCTCAGCGCGATCCATCCGACCATTCCTTGCCTGCTGGTGCGCTGGAGTCCCACTTGAACCAACCCGAGCAGCAGGCCGAACACTGCGCCTAGCACCAGATACGCTAGCACCTCGCTGAAGTAGACCAGCACTTTCCCTCGGATCGGATCGGTGAGCGCGGCCGCCAACTCGACGCCCAGCACATAGCTCACGGCGCCGCTCACGCTGCTTGCCACCACCCACCAGGCGGGATGAGGTCCAGGTCGCCCCCGCTGCACCAGTGCCCGCCCCAGCCCAAGGCAGCCACCGAAGATCGCGCCGAAGAGTGCCACAGTCAGCATCCCACCCAGGACCTGGCTCATTTGCTCCCGCACGAGTTCCGCCACGGGCCGAGCCACTGCGATGCCCACTGCTGCGGCCACCGTGCAGGTCACGACCCACCACAGGCCGCGCTCCGGTGCGACGGGAACAACTCTGCCTGTCTTCGTAGCTGCGTTAGTCTTCATCACGGGCGCACTCCTCTGTGTCACGAGGCTGGCTCGTCTCCCCAGCGATAGAGGGGGTGCAGCTCCGCCCAGCTGCCATGCTCCAGATCCAGGACGTACCGGCCCTCCATCCACACATGTTGCCCAATCGTAGGGAGGGACGTCAAAGGATGGTTATCGGCGACGCAGGTAGCGAGCGCGTCAGGTTGGATGGGCAGCGTGACGCACACTGGCTCGACGACCAAATCTCCCTGCTCGAGGCTATTGGCAGGCTCCAGGAAGGTCTGAAATGGGCTATCGACCTCCAGTTGGAGATGCAGATCGCCATCATTCTCGGTGCGAATGGCGCGCACTACGCCGCTCACGCGGATGCAAGATTGCAGAATATGCAGCCGCAACGGATGATAGACGTACTGATCCTGATCGGTGGGGGCACACTGCGCCGAAGGAATGGGCGCATTCGTCAGGTGGGTAGGGCCTTGCGGCACCGACTCCTCGCATCCGCCCAACACGGCCACCATCAAGAGCGCGCTCAGTAGCTGAAGGCACCATCTCCGCTTCACGCGTCTCCCTCCTTCTGGATGCCGTGGCACGATGCTCGGCACGCCCAGAGTGGACAAATGATACCTATGCGCCCGCATGCTGTCAAGACGCATCGCCCGCCTGCCAGAGTGCCACACAATTGCGCCCATTTCTTCTGGGCATGACACGCACCTTTGCCCTGGCGACTCCCTGACAGCGCGGTTACCAGCGTGGGGGAGTCTTGGGGCTCATACGGGGACGCCGGCTGGATGTCTCGATGAGGATCGAACGCGAGAGTGTCGGATCGGAGAGACGCGAGGCGATGCGCTCGTCGAGCCGCTGGAACGCCTGGACATTCGTGGTGATGACGGTGGGCATGCGGTAGTTGTAGCGATGGTTGATCAGTTGGAAGAGCTTCTCCGTCGCCCAGGCAGTGCTGTTCTGTGCGCCCAGATCGTCCAGCACGAGTAGTTCCACCTCGCGGATCGTCTCGAACATCTCGTTGTACGGCACTTCGCTCGATGGGGCAAATGCCGAACGTAAGTGATCGAGCAGATCGGGCACGACGGCAAAGAAGACGGACGACCCGACCGCCAGCCGGTGATTGGCGATGGCTGCCGCGAGGTGTGTCTTTCCTGTGCCAGGCGCGCCCATGAGCACGAGCCAGCGATTCTGCGCGCCATCGGGGTCTTCGGCGAATTTGCGGGCGGCGTTATATGCTTCAGATGCCCCCATCGCGTTGGGATTGAAGGTAGCAAACGTCTTCTCGCTGAAGGGCTTCAGGCTGAAGAAGCGATCGAGCTCGAGGAGCCTGCGTTCTTCTTCGAGCCGGTGCCGCTCTTCCAATTCACGCTCTTTGCACTTGCACGGCACCGGCTGGCCGAAAGAAGGATGGCCCACCGGTACGTCGAGCCGCAGGTAGCCCGCGCCGCCACAGTATGGACAGATGGGCGGCTTGGGAACTGACGCGAGCTGGCTTGCCTCGGCGGGTGCGCCACTCAGCGCGCGCCGCCTGCGACGCTCCGCCAGCCGCTCCAGGAACCCACGCATGGAATCGCCGATGGGCTCCAGTCCAGAGGAACCCGTACCGGGGCCGCCCATGTCGCCCATGTCACTCATGCTGCTTCGCGGCGTCAGCGTGCGCCTCGCCTCGACTCGCACCGGCAGCGAGCCCGACTGCGCCGCTGCGACTCTGCCGGGAAGCGACTGCATTTCGGCGTCCCGGCGCCGCGCCGGTAGCTCCAGAA
This sequence comes from Ktedonobacterales bacterium, assembly GCA_036383155.1. Taxonomy (GTDB): domain Bacteria; phylum Chloroflexota; class Ktedonobacteria; order Ktedonobacterales; family JADMIN01; genus DASVOW01. The sequence goes on along the minus strand of DASVOW010000076.1, from coordinate 2,254 downwards.
TGCGGTCCATATCCATATCCTGCACACGACTGGGTCTCTTGCGTGTGGAGAGTACATCCACATCAGCCGCGACTTGCTCAACCAGCCGGGGAACCGCGTGGAGCCGCGCGGCAGGTGTCATAGGGTTGCTGTTGGTGCCGGTCTCTCGCTCGGTGGGCGGTGCGCCTTTGGGGGCTTTGGGCGCGTGACGCGATGGGCCACCAGCTTTGGATGCGTGCGAAGCATGGTGGGAACCTGCTGTCTTGTGTGTACGCGCGGGCGTACCAGGCTTGGCATCGGTCGGGGGAATGTCTTGATCTGACGGTGCTTGCCCAGCAGCATTTTGCTTCGCGAGCTTTTCGAGGATGTCTTTCATCCTATCCATACGTCTGTTCCCCCTTCCCATCAGTGCTCCATCGCTTGAGTATAGCACGGATGTAGCTCCACCGACGCTTGTTCTGCTGGAGCGCCAGGCGGAAGGCTTCCTCGATCCATTCGTGCGGATACTGCTCTGCCGCTTCGCGCAATTCTTCGGCCAGCAGCGGCGGCAGCAACCCGATGTTCTGCTCGTAGAGGGTGAAGATGTTGGGGCGCTCGATTTCGAGGGCGACATGGTGTTCTTCCCCCGCTCCAGCGCCGACCGGCCCCTCCAATTCGAGCAGCAGCTCCGGCGACACTTCGCCATGCAGCAGCCGGGCCACGGCCTGCCGGCTGCGCTCTGTGTTGAAGAAGTACCAGGTGACCACCTCGCCGTCGACACGCACCCGCACGCGCAGCAGCGTCCCGCGGGTGACGGCAAGCTCCAGCGCCGCGTGTAGCCGCTCCTCGACGGGACGCGGGTCCCCCTGGCGGCGCAGCGCGCGGCGCAGCAGCGGATCGGCGAGCAGTTCGCGGTCGCTGACGCAGCGCGGCGCGCCATGCTTGCGATAGAGCACAGAGAAAAGATGCAGGGTGATCTTTAGCTCGCCAACATCTTCGATCTCGGGGAGCAACGTGGTGAAGAACTGATCCGGTAGCGGAATGAACGGATTCTTTCCGGGAGGAAATCCGGTGAAGGCTGGCATGAACGAGAACTCCCTTCCAGCCTAGTAGTCGTCGTCTGGCGTGCGTAGATCGAGATCGCGGTACCGGGTCTGCGCCGCCTGGAAGTAGAGGCTCACCTGCCCGACCGGTCCATTACGGTGCTTGGCGACGATGATGTCCGCGATGTTCTTGCGGTCAGTGTCCGGGTTGTACACCTCGTCGCGATAGATGAACATGACAATATCGGCGTCCTGTTCAATAGCGCCGCTCTCTCGAAGATCGCTCAATTGCGGCTTCTTATCTGTGCGGCTCTCGACCGAGCGGGAGAGCTGCGAGAGGGCCAGCACCGGCACGTTCAGCTCGCGCGCCAGGCCCTTGAGGCCGCGACTGATCTCCGAAATCTCCTGCACGCGGTTCTCATGGCGGCCGTTGCCACCGCTGCTGCCCTGCATCAATTGCAGATAGTCCACCACCAGCAGGTCGAATCCGCGCTCCATCATCAGACGGCGCGCTTTGCTGCGCATCTCCACCAGTGGAATGCTTGGCGTATCGTCGATGTAGATCTTGGCTTCGGAAAGGCGGCCAACCGATTCGCTGATGCGCTCCCACTCGTCGTCGGTGATATAGCCGGTACGTAGACTCTGCTGATCTACCCCAGCATCCATCGAGAGCAGGCGCGCCACCAACTGCTCCTTGCTCATCTCCAGGCTGAACACCGCGATGCCATGACTGTAGCGTAGCGCGGCGTTGTGTGCGAGCGACAGCGCAAGCGCCGTGTTATGCACAAGGACATCCTGCGCGATGAAGTTTTCCCCATCGGGCACGGTCAAATCATAGACCTGCTGTTCGCCCAATGGCTCGATGGCGACGATCTCATCCCAGTAGATGTCCGGTCCAGCCATGCTGCGCAGATGCGCGTCCGCAAGCACGTCTGCGTAGCGGGCCAGACGATAGCGCGGCAGCCCGCGGCCCGTGTGCGGATTGTATCCCGCATACTTGCCGTAGCGCGTCGTCTCGCCGGTCCGGTGTGCAAGCTCGACCATGGAAAGCCCCTGCCGTTGCGCCGCGGCCCGCACGAGCGGCCAGACGGCCTTTGGCGCGTGCCCCATATTGCCCGGATGGAAGCGCGTGCGCCCGGCAAGCTCGGCGAAGCGTTGGCTCTTCTCGCCAAGCCAGCCAATAGACTCCTGGTAGCGACGGACAGACTCGGGATCGGTGATCTGCACCCGATATGCGCCATGCGACGTGACAT
>DASVOW010000075.1:0-4078 GCA_036383155.1 Ktedonobacterales bacterium | reverse complement strand
ACGGTGCATTCCGCCGCCGCAGTCGCAGAGTTCTTTGAAGGGCTGGTACGGTAGAAGAGGCTAATGGCGCCGGGTCTGCCAGCCGTTTTCCGCGAAGATGGCGAGCGTCTGCTGGTCGCCGGGGACGTAGGTGACGATGGAATAATCGGAGGCGCCGTTGAAGATGGTGGCGGTGGTGCGCAGCGTGAGTGTACCCAGTGTTGAGTGACGCATCTGGAAGACAAAGCTTGGCGCGATGCCCAGGCCAGGGTCGGAGGAGTCCGCGATACGACGGAAATCTGGCATGGTGCGGAGCGAGCGCCACAACTCGCGATACTCCGGTAAGTAGGTCAGGTTGCGCGTGTTGAACTTGAAGTCGGCGAGGAGGCGGCGCGCCAGCGCCTCCCACGGCCGGAAGCGCGTGCGATAGGCAGGATCGAAGACGATGGAGAGCAGGTGATTGCTGTGGTTCTCAAGCGCGTGAGGATCGATCTCGAAAAGCTGTACCGCCGCGTCGTTCGACGCGCTGATCTGCCAGAGACGGTCGAGGCTGTGGGCGGGGAAGGCGGTATTATGCACGAGCAAGGCAGCAAGCTCACGCTGGTCAAGGAGCCCTAGCTCCTCCGCCTCATCCTCCAGGTGCTCGCCTGTGAGGTGGGTGAACGCTACGGCGAGCCGGCGGCGATCGTCACCATGGATCTCCAGGGCACGGACGAGCGAGCGTGCCACCCGTGCTGATGGGGCTTGCCGCTGGCCTGTCTCCAGATGGTAGACGTAGGTGCGCGAGAGGCGCGCCGCATGGGCAAGCTGCCCCTGGGAGAGTCCGCGCCGCTGGCGATAGTGCGCCACCAATTGCCCAAACTCACCAAGATGAGTACCCACAGCTTGACCGGCGTGTGACCCTTGTATGATGCTTGCACTCGACATATCACACCTCCTCGTGTTAGCCAGTATCAAGTATATCGCACAAAAGATGTTAGCTGGCAACACGACAACGTGCTAGAGCCGCGCGTATACTTACTGCCATGAGGCTGGCGCTTACCCGCTCGACGAGGAGTGTAGCTAATGGATGACCGTCCTCCCCTTCCACATGATTCATCGGCTTCTTCCGCCTCCGCGCCGTCGCCCACCGTGCAGGATGCGGCGCCCATGGAGCGCCCCTGGCTGGCGCACTACTCTCCTACTGTTCCCGCGACTGTGACGATCCCCGAGCAGCCGCTGAGCTGGCTGCTGGACGAGGCCGCGCGCCAGTATGGCGCGAACGTTGCCATCGTGTACTACGGCACAGAGATCTCCTACGTGCAGCTTTCGTCGCTGGTGGACCGCTTCGCGCGGGCGCTGGTGCGGCTGGGGCTCAAGCGTGGAGACCGAGTCTCGATCTGCCTGCCCAACGTGCCGCAGTTTCCCATCGCCTTCTATGGCGTGCTGAAGGCGGGCGGCGTGGCCGTCCCCACGAATCCCCTCTATACGCAGCCGGAGCTGGAGCACCAACTCAAAGACTCCGGCGCCAAGATCGCCATCACGCTCGACCAGCTCTACCCGACGCTGGCGGCAGTGCGCGCGCATACGCCGGTGGAGCACGTAATTCTCACCAGCCCCGCTGACTATCTGCCGCCTGTCCTCGGCGCGCTCTATCGCATCAAGGAGCGCGCGGAGTCGCGCGGCAAGCCGCATGTGGACGCGAAGGCGCTGCGCGCCGACAGCAGCGTGCATCAGTTCAAGGAATTGCTGGGACACGCGCACGACCGCCAGGGCTTTGAGGTGTTCCAATTGCCGGAGCCAGGGCGACCAAGCGATCTCGCAGTGCTGCAGTATACAGGCGGCACCACGGGCGTCGCCAAGGGCGCCATGCTCACAAATCGCAATCTGCTGGCGAACGCGCTGCAGGCGGGGGCATGGACGGAGCAGCCGCTCGGCACGAAGCACATTACACTGTGCGTCGCGCCGTTCTTCCACGTGTATGGCCTGACGGTTGGCATGAACCTGAGCATCCTCTATGGCTCGAAGATGGTGCTGCTGCCGCGCTTTACCATCAAAGATGTGCTGAAGACCATCGAGCGCTATAAGCCTGACCAGTTCCCTGGAGTGCCGACGATGTATCTGGCGCTGGCGCGCGAGGTGGAGAAGAAGCATCGTGACCTGAGCTCGGTCGAGGTGTGTATCAGCGGCTCGGCGCCGCTGCCGCTGGAGGTGCAGAAGCGCTTCGAGGCAGTCTCCAATGCTCGCGTGGTCGAGGGCTACGGCCTCAGCGAATCGTCGCCGGTGACGCACTGCAACCCCGTTTACGGCGACAGGCGCATTGGCACTATCGGTCTGCCGATGTCGAGCACCGACGCCGCGATCATCGATCCTGAGACCTGGGCGTTCTTGCCGCAGGGGGAGCAGGGCGAGATCGTGGTGCGGGGTCCGCAGGTGATGGCCGGCTATTGGAATCGCCCCGACGAGACGGCGAAGGTGCTGCGCGACGGCTGGCTGCGGACGGGCGATATCGGCATGATGAGCGAAGATGGCTATTTCACCATCGTAGACCGCGCCAAGGATATCATCATCGCCGGCGGCATGAAGATCTTCCCACGCGACGTGGATGAAGTGCTGTTTCAGCATCCCAAGGTGCTGGAGGCTGCGGCGGTCGGCGTGCCGGATGCCTATCGCGGCGAGACGGTGCGCGCATATGTCGTGGTCAAGCCTGGCGAGAAGCTGACCGAAGAGGAGCTGATCGCCTTCTGCAAAGAGCGGCTGGCGCCTTACAAGGTTCCCAAGCAGGTCGAGTTCCGCGACTCGCTGCCGAAGACGCTGGTGGGCAAGGTGCTGCGGCGCACGCTACGCGACGAGTACGTTCAGCAGGCGCAGGTAGTCGGGTCCACCGTCACTCCCAAGCAAGGCTGAGCCCTTTCCCCTCATGCGGGGGTGAGGTGAGGCCTCTTTATGCTTTGTTGATAGTACGCACGTACAGCAGAAATGACAGTGAGGAGCGAGGAGATAGACGCTATGGCCACGAGCGCAAAGATCGAGCGAGGGGCGGCGTATCTGACAACGCCGGTGACTGAGACACACTTCCTGACGCTGGAAAAGCTCGATGACGAGCAGCGGCAGATTCAGGAGTCGGCGGCGACGTTCATCGCGCGTGAGGTGCTGCCGAAGACGGAGGAGATCCGCCACCAGGAGCCGGGAGTGATGCCGTCGCTGCTCAAGAAGGCCGGCGAGCAGGGCTTGCTGATGATCGACGTGCCGGAGGAATATGGCGGCGCGGACCTGGGGCTGGTGGTCAGCTCGCTGGTGGCGCACGAGATGCGCGAGGCGTCGTTCGCCGTGGCGCAGGGCGCGCACACCACCATCGGCACGCTGCCGATCGTCTTCTACGGCACCGACGAACAGAAGCGCGAGTACCTGCCGCGCCTGGCGACGGGCGAGCTGATCGGGGCGTATGCGCTGACCGAGCCGGGCGTCGGCTCCGACGCGATGGCAATTCGCACGCGGGCGACGCTCTCTGAGGACGGTCAGCACTACATCCTGAACGGCGCGAAGCAGTGGATCTCCAATGCCGGATTCGCCGACCTCTTCATCGTCTTTGCCAAGGTGGACGATACGAAGCACACGGGCTTCATCGTCGAGGCGGCGTGGCCGGGCATCTCGACCGGCGCGGAAGAGAAGAAGGTAGGCATCAAGGGCTCGTCCACCCGCACCGTCTACTTCGATAACGTCAAGGTGCCGGTGGGCAATGTGCTCGGCGAGATCGGCAAGGGCTATAAGATCGCCTTCAATATCCTCAACATCGGGCGACTCAAGCTTGGCGCGGGCACGTCTGGCGGCGCGCGGGCAGCGCTCGATCAGTCCGCGAAGTACGCCGACGAGCGCAAGGCGTTCGGGCGCCCGCTACACGGCTTTGGCATGATCAAGAAGAAGCTGGCCTATATGGCGGCGGATGTCTATGCCGCCGAGGCGCTGTGCTTCCGCACGGTTGGCGCGGTGGAGGATGCACGGGTGGCGGCGGGCAGCGACCGGCAGGCGCAGCTCCAGGCCATCGAGGAGTATGCCATCGAGTGCTCGATTGCCAAGGTCTACGGCTCGGAGGCGCTCGCACGCTGCGTGGATGAGGGCG
>DASVOW010000074.1:0-2975 GCA_036383155.1 Ktedonobacterales bacterium | reverse complement strand
GTTGGCCCTCGTCGACCTGCTGGCTGAGTCCGGCTGGGATGATGATGACGAGATCGCGCTGGCCCTGCTTGAGGCCGTTGAGCTCGTCGGTGTACGAGCCAGCCTTGATGGTGAATGGCGTGACGCCGCGGAACGCCTGGGTGAGCTGCTCCCCGATGGGACCGGTGTCTTCGTTGACGAGTCCGACGGTATAGTTCGCCGAGTTGTTGCCGGAGAAGATGACGCCAAAGAGGACAATAAACAGTACTGGGAAGGCGAGTGTCCAGAACATAGCGGCGCGGTCGCGAGTGAACTCTTTGATGCTAGCGATGTAGAGCGAGATGACGGTGCCCATGGGTGGGGCCTCCTGAATATCCATTTGGGTCCATTTAGTCGTCATAGCGGGGCTGCGCGATCAGTCGCGGAGGGCGCGGCCAGTGAGCTTGAGGAAGACATCTTCCAGGGTGGCGCCGCGGACGTTCAGGCCATGGAGTGAGCCGCCGTCTTCGCGCTCGAGCAGTGCGGCCATGGTCTGCGGCACGTTGTGACTGTAGAGTGTGACGCGGCCATCCTCACTGGAGCCATGCGAGACGCCCGGGAGCGCCCGGTATGTGTCGAGCGAGGCGCCGTCGCCGGCCTGGAAGTCAATGGCGATCTCGCTGAAGTATTTCTGGATGAGGCTGGACGGGGTGTCGAGCTCGATGATGTGCCCGTGGTCCACGATGGCGACACGGTCGCAGATCTGCTGGGCCTCCTCCATGTAGTGTGTGGTGAGAAGGACCGTCTTGCCGCGGCTACGGAGTGTGGCGATGACATCCCAGAGCTGGCGGCGTGCCTGGGGGTCCATGCCGGTGGTTGGCTCGTCGAGGAAGATGATATCGGGATCGTTGACGAGAGCCAGTGCAACGCTGAGACGCTGCTTCTGGCCGCCGGAGAGCGCCTTGCTGCGGGTGTCGCGCTTTTCGCCGAGGTCCACCGTGTCAATCAGCTCTTCGGTGGTGAGGGTCTGGCGACCGGGATAGAACTTGTGGAAGAGATCGAGGATCTCGGTGACGGTCAGGCGCGGGTAGAGCGCGGTCGTTTGGAGTTGGATGCCGATGCGCATCTTGATGGCGCCGGCAGCGCGGGGTTGGCTGTAGCCGAGCACCGTGATGGCGCCGGCATCTGGCTTGCGCAGGCCCTCGACCATTTCGATGGTGGTGGACTTGCCAGCACCGTTCGGACCGAGCATGCCAAATACCTCGCCCGGGCGTACCTCGAAGCTGATACCGTCGACGGCTTTGGTCGCTCCATAGTATTTGCGCACGTTGTCTACGGTGATGACGTATTGCTCACTCCCCATTACAGACTCCCTTAGAGCGGTATTGCTGACTTTCCGAGACCGACTATACCACAATGGCAATGCGTGTCCCTGCTTTGGGATCTCCCTGGTCATCGGAGCGTATGTTGTGCCTATAAGCGCCATATGGAGAGCAGGGTTTGCCCCATGGATGGCGCGACAACTAAGGGATCTACGTAGGGCAGGAGGAAAAAGTGAGTATCAGCGGTACTGCCACGAAGAAGAGCGCCAATTTTGTCGCCCAAGATGTGATGTGGTAGCCACGACGGTAGCCTACTGGTCCTTATCGTTCCCGGCGGCGTGCGTACCTAAAGTGAGCGAGTGTCTTCGGGCCCCAGAAGAATACGACGAGCGCTGCGATCACTGACATGATCGCTAGCGAAATCACGGGGTTGTATTGCGGACCAAACATAGATTCGCTCACGTTGACCATGTCATGAAAGGAGATGGCGACAAACAAGCTCTTGCCGGTGTTGTTATAGAGCCACACGATGAAGATCCGCAGCAGAATCGTACCCAAGGTTTGTGCGACTATCCATGGTGGTGCGTTGCGGGCCTCAATATAGGTGACGGTGTGCCAGAGCGCCCATACCGACCCTACAATGAAGGCGCCTCCAATGGCGTTCCATCGCGCTTGCAGTGGGTCTGTGGCATATCCGGTCCAGCCCACCTCTTCGCCTATGGCGCCGATAAAGAACGCCACAAACAGGATCGGTATTATCAGAAGGGAATTATGCGGCTCGGGGAGTAGTTGGCCCGTCAGGCGCAAGACGCCATAGAGCAGCACCATGACAAGAGGCATCAGGAGAAAGGTGGGCAGGTACCAGATCTTGTGCTTGACACGCTTCAGATCGAAAACGCGCTGCAAGAGGCTGCCGACGCCGGGGAGTCTCTCTTCTCTGTAGACGAGGATGACGGCCGCGGTGAGCGGGCAAACGAGCATGAGCCCGCTGATGGGGATGTTTAACCCCAGCGCTTTGGGGAACGAGATGTCACTGAAAGCGCCAAGCACCCCGAACGGAATAGACAGAATGAACACCAGCACGAAGAAGGTCCAAGGAGCCCTCTTTGTTGACGTCGCTGCGGGCCTGGTGCTGGTAGATGGATGTGTGCTCATGATCGCGTAACTCCCGCTCTGTATCTGTATACGATAGAATCCTGGCCGGTACCTACTCCGGCGGCACTGGACGATGAATGAAGTTCATTCATTACGGCGTATGGATGAGCGCCATGAGGGAGCGGTGGGAACGGCCCTGCTCGGCAGGGTGGTGCGAGCTGGTGTAGGTCAGCCTCCTGCTTCGTTCGCGAGAGGCGGCCCAAAGAACAGCCGCTCGATGAGCTCGATGAGGCCTTTGCGGTAAAATGCTTCGCGCTCGCCGCGCTCGAGTGCGAAGCATTGCCGTATGGAGGTACTTACGAGATCGATGAGCAACTCGGCATAGACGGCGGTGGCGAACGGGGGCACCTGCCCCTGGGCGATTACCTGCTGGAAGTAGGTATCCAGGGCATCGACTAGCGCTTGCTTGGAGGCGCGAAGTCGTTCCGCTTCAGCGGGGGATTGCGCCTCGACCTGAGAGTAGGTCATCAAACGCATATGCTCGTGGGTAGTGCGGAAAGTGGCTTCGATGATCGCTCGGGGCACCTGCCGGAATGGCAC
>DASVOW010000073.1:0-5048 GCA_036383155.1 Ktedonobacterales bacterium | reverse complement strand
AGGGACGGCTGCCAGCCAAGGGCCGGGCATCGGTATGACGGTGCTCCGCGACGTGATGGTGTCGATGCGCGACGGCGTGCGGCTAGCGACCGATATCTATCTTCCTACCGATGTCTCCGCCGATGCGCCATTCCCGGTCATCATCGAGCGCACTCCCTATGATAAGTCGGCGGTCAGCCGCTCGGAACGCAGCGCCGCCGTAGCCCAGCCGCGTTCGCGGTCAGAGGTCGCCGCTGCGTTTGTCCAGCATGGCTATGTGGTTGTCTATCAAGACTGCCGGGGACGCCACCACTCAGATGGCAGCTTTACCAAGTATGTGCGTGAGGCGCAGGACGGCTACGATACCATCGCGTGGGTGCGCGCGCAGCCGTGGTGCAACGGGCGCATCGGTACGATGGGTCTTTCGTACGCCGCGCACACGCAGGTCGCCGCCGGCTGCCTCAATCCGCCCGGATTGGTCTGCCAGGTCGTGGACTGCGGCGGCTTTTCGAATGCCTACCAGGGCGGCATTCGGCAGGGCGGCGCATTCGAGCTGAAACAAGCCACGTGGGCGCACCGTAGCGCAAGCGAGGATGCGCGAGACGACGAGACGCGAGCCGCGCTGGCAGCGGTAGATATCGCGCGCTGGTTCGAACGGCTGCCGTGGCGCCTTGGTGACTCCCCCGTCACGGCGGCGCCCGACTATGAAGCATTTCTCTTCGACCAGTGGACCCACGGCGCCTTCGACGATTATTGGAAGGAGCCGGGACTCTACGCGCAGGGCTACTACCACCAGTACGCCCCGGCGGCCACCGTTCACCTCTCCGGCTGGTATGACGTCTACGCCCGCACGGCGACCGAAAATTACATGGGGCTGGTGCGGCAGGGACGCGGACCGGTGCAGCTCGTCATGGGGCCGTGGACCCACGGCGACCGCTCCCTCACCTACGCCGGCGATGTCGACTTTGGTGCCGCGGCGACGCTCGACGGCAACCTGGGCGATGATTTCGTCGCGTTTCGCCTGCGCTGGTTTGACCGCTGGCTGAAACAGATCCAGAATGGCGTTGACGATGAGGCGCCGGTGCGCATCTTCGTGATGGGCGGTGGGAGTGGACGTCGAACGGCTGAGGGGCGCCTCGATCATGGCGGCTCCTGGCGCGCCGCTGCCGCCTGGCCCCTGCCCGCGACGGCCTACACGCCCGTCTACCTGCATGCCGATGGCCGGCTCGATACGACGCCACCCACAGAGGATGCCGCTGCGCTCGCATATGATTTCGATCCGCGTCATCCGGTCCCCTCTATTGGCGGCACCATCACCTCAGGGCTTCCCGTCATGACGGGTGGCGCATACGATCAACGCGAGCATGCCGGCGTGTTCGGCGCACGCGAGCCGTATCAGCCGCTGGCGCAACGGCCAGACGTGCTCGTCTTCCAGACGCCGCCACTCGAAGCCGATCTCGAAGTGACGGGGCCAATCAGCGTGAAGCTTTGGATCGCATCCGACTGCTCCGATACCGACTTCACCGCCAAGCTGATCGACGTCTATCCCCCAAATGAGGATTACCCCGACGGCTTCGCAATGAACATTACAGACGGCATTCTGCGGGTTCGCTACCGAGACTCGTGGGCGCAGCCAGCGCTGATGACTCCCAGTGAGGTATACGCCATCACGATCGAGCCATTTCCCACAAGCAACGTGTTCGTGCGGGGGCACCGGTTGCGGCTTGACATCTCCAGCAGCAACTTCCCGCACTTTGATGTCAACCCAAACTCGGGTGAGCCAGAGGGGAGCGCCGAACAGCCACGCATCGCGCGGAATCGCGTGCTGATGGACCGGGCGCATCCGTCGCACATCATGCTGCCCGTGATCCCGCATGCCACGTGAGCGCTGCGGTGCCGGAACTGATCAGCACCACGATTGAACGAGGGGAGGCGCGTATGCGCTTTGACATTTTTACGCTCTTTCCTGAGATGTTTCGCGGCCCGTTTGACGAGAGCATCCTGGCGCGGGCGCAGGCCCAGGGCATCCTCGAGATCGCCCTGTACAACCCACGCGACTGGACCACCGACCGCCACCACATCGTGGACGACTATCCCTACGGCGGCGGTGCGGGCATGGTGATGAAGCCGGAGCCAATTTTCGCCGCGGTCGAGTCGGTCCATCAGGGCGGCCCAATCATTCTGCTCAGCCCGCAGGGCCGCACCTTCACGCAGGCGGTCGCGCGCGAGCTGGCTGGCCACGAGCGTATCACCTTACTCTGCGGCCACTATGAGGGCATTGACGAGCGCGTGCGCGAGCACCTCGCCACAGACGAGATCTCGCTGGGCGATTTCGTCGTGACGGGCGGCGAGCTCGCGGCCATAGTCATAGTGGACGCCGTCAGCCGCCTGCTGCCCGGCGTGCTGGCCCCCGGCTCCACTGAGGAGGAGTCGCACACGGCGGGACTGCTGGAATATCCACAGTTCACGCGCCCGGTGGAATTTCGCGGCTGGCGTGCGCCAGACATCCTGCTCAGTGGCAATCACGCGGCCGTCGCGCGCTGGCGGCGCAAAGAATCACTTCGTCGCACGCTGCTGCATCGCCCCGAGCTGCTGACGAGCGCCGAGCTAAGCGCAGCAGACCGCAAGCTGCTCGCCGAGGTCGAAGCCGAGATCGCATCCGAAGCTGCTGATAGGGACCTATCAATGTCACACACGCCGCCCGACAACGGGGTGTAATCGAGCCAATACTCGCGATGTGACAGGCAGAGTCTCCAGCATCCTAGATATTGCCGTGACGAGCCGCTATAATGGAGGCGAAAACAACACGAGGGGACGCGTCAGCATCCTCTCGCGCCCAGTAGTCAGTGGTAGAGTGGCTACAGCGCAGTGTTCTCTCAGCCGCGCCCTATGAGTGCCGGCTGTTTCGTAGCGAAACGAGGAGATTTCCTTCCATGACGTATGTGATTACCCAGCCGTGCATCGGCCTCAAAGATGGCTCCTGTGTCGATGTCTGCCCTGTCGATTGCATCCATCCCGCCGAAGGTGAGAGCGATTTCGAGAATGTCGATCAGCTCTTCATCAACCCGGATGAGTGCATCGACTGCGGCGCCTGCGAGCCCGCCTGCCCGGTGAACGCGATCTATGAGGAAAGCGCGGTGCCGGCACAGTACAAAGAATTTATCCAGATCAACGCCGACTATTTCCGCGGTAAGTAACTTCCTCTCAACTTATCGCCGGCCCGCGTGGGAGCGGTTTTGCTTGCCATGCGGGCTTTTTCTCTGCACGCGAGCACGAGTGACCGCATGCACACCCGCATGCGTGTATGAATAATGCGATACCACGTGTTGATGCTATACACGTGAGGATGCATCCAGCACAAAATCGAGACGAGGGTAGAGCTTATGAGCAGCGACACTTCCGACGAGTGGCTCGCACGCGGGCTAGAACTGAACGAGCAGGAACGCTATAGCGAGGCGCTGGCAGCCTATGATCGCGCCCTCGCCCTCGATCCTGACCGCGCCGATGCTTGGGTGCTGAAGGGCGGCGTGCTCAGCGAGCTTGAGCGTAACCCCGAGGCCCTCAGCGCCTACGATCGCGCGCTGGACCTCGACCCCAACGAATCCGCCGTCTGGCTCTTCAAGGCTGATGTGCTCGCCTCCCTCGAACGCTACGAGGATTCGCTCGAAGCCGTCGAGCGCGGGCTTGCGCTTGATCCGACCGAGACCGACGCCTGGCTGATCAAAGGCGCGACGCTCGCATCGCTCGACCGTACCGACGAAGCGCTGGCGGCCTACGATCGCGCCCTCGCGCTCGACCCGGAGGAGACCGATGCGATGGTCGGTAAGGGCGAGGCATTGGTGATACTCGAACGCCCCGAGGAAGCGCTGGCGGCCTTCAATCGCGCACTGGACCTCGATCCGAGCGATTCCGACGCCTGGACCGGCAAAGGCGATGCGCTCGACGCGCTCGAACGCCACGACGAGGCGCTGGAGGCCTACGAGCAGGCTCTGCAGATCGAGCCAGATGACGACGATGCGCTCGTCGGCAAAGGCGACGCGCTGGCAAATCTCGAACGTTACGACGAGGCGTTGGAAGCCTACGAAAGCGCATTGGCGCTCGACGACTCGTCTGCCTGGGCCTGGATGGGCAGAGGCGACGCGCTGGCCGAGCTGGAGCGCAATGAAGATGCGCTGGCCGCCTACAATCACGCGCTGAACATCGAGCCGGAAGATGAGCGCGCCTGGACAGGCAAGGCGATTGCCCTGGTCGATCTTGGCCGCATCAACGAGGCGGTGCAGGCGCTCGATCACGTGTTGGCGCTCTCGCCCGACGACCCCTACATGTGGTCGCTGAAAGCCGATTCGCTGGTGCGCCTGGACCGCACAGGCGACGCGCTGACCGCCTACAATCGCGCGACAGAGATCGACCCAAACTATGCCTGGGCCTGGGTCGGCAAGGCCGCGTGCCTTCACGCGCTTGGTCGCGAAAAAGAAGCCAGCGCCGCCGAGCGCAAAGCGCGCGACCTCGGCGCTGAATTTACCATCGCGCGAGAAGACTGACACATCTGGCTCATCCGGCAAGGGCTCTGCTCGCTACCAGCCAGGCTCGCTGCCTTGAGTGTCGCCTGGCTGGGGTCCCTCGCTATCTTCGGCGCTGCCGCCGTCGATCTGAGCATTGACGTGATAGAGCGGGTCTTCGTCGCCCCAGCCCGGAGGCCCGCCATCCGCCACCGATTCCTCGTCAGGATAATCCGGAGTGGCGCCCATGAAGTCGCCCTCGGCGCGGCTGGATGCGACTCCGGCCTCATGCAGCACCTCTCCCACTGATGTGAAGTGCTTGCTGTCGGGAAGTCGCAGATAGATGCCCAGCGGCAGATGGTGATAAGCTCGACGGATCTGATCGCGCGTGAGACCGTGTCTCCAGTCGAGGCGAGCGAGCGCTCTGGCTGCTTGCAGCACCTCTTCACGCGTCATGTGGAGCTGCAGCTCGGTCTCATCGTTCGCTACGGGCTGCTCATCACCGGTCAATCCGAGACTCCGCTCGACACTCTCTGACTTTATATAGTCGTCTCGCTCGGCCCGTCTTGC
>DASVOW010000072.1:0-2131 GCA_036383155.1 Ktedonobacterales bacterium | reverse complement strand
GGATCGGCGGAGACGCCGGTGATGAGCGTATCTATCTCATTGATGCCGCAGAGATAGGCGAGCGCGACCTCGCCGAGCTTAGAGCCGTCGGTGACGACGACGCGCTGCTGGGCGGCGTGGAGCATGCTGCGCTTGATCTCCGCTTCGGGTAGGTTGATGTTGGTGATGCCGTACTCAGGCTCGATGCCGTTGCAGCCGATGAAGGCGACATTGGCGTTGATGCGCTCGATGATCATGCGACCAAGCGGATCGACGAGCGAGTGTTGCATGGGGCGGAGTGTGCCACCGGTGACGACGACCGAGATGCGTGGAGCCACCGACTCCAGCTCGATGGCGATGTTGAGCGCATTGGTGAAGACGACGACATCGTGGAGGTCATCGCGAGCGATCAACGCTCGGGCGACGGCGGTGGTGGTCGTGCCGACGTCGAGTATGACCGTCTCGCCGGACGAGACGAGACGGGCGGCGGCGCGGCCAATGGCGGCCTTCTCGGCGGCGTGGGAGCTTTGCGTCTCCTCAAAGCGGCGCTCGGGGCGAGCGGGAATGCGGGACATAGCGCCGCCACGCACGCGGCGTATGTGGCCACGCTCGGCGAGAGCATCGAGATCGCTGCGAACGGTGACTTCGGAGACGCCAAAGCGCGCGCTCAGATCGGCTACGCGTACGAATTCACGTACTTGGAGCAGGGCAAGCATATGCTCGCGGCGCACTTCGGCGGGCATCTCGCCATCGATACGAGTTGGGCCGGCTTCTCGCGGGGAGGTGCTCATGGTTGCTCCGCTCTGGTACCTAGAGTGTTGCCGGAAGCATTGCGGCGACACGGAAACGAAAGCGATGGCAAGCGACGCAATAGATGGAAGACACACCCCACCCGTGAGGGAAACGCGACATTAGCGCTGAGCAGAGGGGCCAGCACATCGTATGTGCTGGCACGAAATCGGGCCACAATAGAGGAGCGCAACCAGGCGCTCAACGATCAAAAGAGCTTTCGAAGTTTTTGCTTTGTGTTGGAAACCAGTGTACACAGGGTTATGGATACTTGTCAATACCGATGTTTTTCTGCGCAACCGCAAGTGAGGTTGTATCTTGCGAGTGTGGGGTACAGTGACTATATGGGCTGGGTACACTGGCAAACGACGCCCGCGCAATGGGGGAGGGCAGACAATGAGTAATCAGGGACATGAGCAGGGAACGCCTACGCATACCAATCGCTTGATCTCTGAGACGAGCCCGTATCTATTACAGCATGCGCACAATCCGGTAGACTGGTATCCGTGGGGTGAGGAGGCGCTGGCGAAGGCGAAGGCGGAGGACAAGCCGATACTGCTCAGTGTGGGTTATGCGGCATGCCATTGGTGTCACGTTATGGCGCACGAGTCCTTCGAGAATGAGGATACGGCGCGGCTGATGAACGAGGATTTCGTCAGCATCAAGGTGGACCGCGAGGAGCGGCCGGACATCGACGCGCTGTATATGGACGCGGTGCAGGCGCTGACCGGCAGCGGCGGCTGGCCGATGACGGTGTTCCTGACGCCGGATGGCGCGCCGTTCTTTGGGGGGACGTACTTCCCGCCGCGCGACCGCTATGGCATGCCGGGGTTTCCCAAGGTGTTGCGGAGTCTCGCGGAGTATTACCGCACGCGGCGCGATGAGGTGGAGCAGCAGGCCGAGGAGTTCCGCCAGTTCTACCGCAGGCAGAGCGAGACGGAGGTGCCGCTGCCACGCGGTTTTGCAGTAGAGGAGGTGCCGTCGCTGACGCTCGATCCTGGCATGCTTCGGCAGGCGGCAGACCGGCTGCTGGCCTCGATGGATGCGGTGGAGGGCGGATTTGGGCGCGCGCCGAAGTTTCCGCATCCGATGGGGCTGGAGTTTTTGCTGCGGGTGGAGTCGCGCCTGCGGTCCGGCGGCGTGGGCGAGGGTGATCCGCGACTGATGACGCTGGTGCGGCTGACGCTGGACAAGATGGCAGACGGCGGCATCTACGATCAGATCGGCGGCGGATTCCATCGCTACGCTACGGACGCCATATGGCTGGTGCCGCACTTCGAGAAGATGCTGTATGACAATGCGCTGCTCGCGCCGGTCTATCTCCACGCGTGGCAGCTTACCGGCGACGAACGGTACCGGCGCA
>DASVOW010000071.1:0-6047 GCA_036383155.1 Ktedonobacterales bacterium | reverse complement strand
AGGCCATTGAGAATGGCGGAGAGCGCCAAGACAAACAGGCCGGCAGGCAACGAGAGCAGCGCCAGGATCGAGTCGACGAAGGTGAGCGTGACGGGCGGAGCGGCACAGGCGCCGGGAAGCGAGACGGTGCAGATGGTGAAGGGATTATTGGGATCGGGTGGCACCAGCGCCCCGACAACATCAGGGCGGAAGAAGATTGCAAGCAGCCCCAAGAGCACTGCACCGGCAACGAGGTCGCCTGAGATCAATTCCTCCATCGCCGGGAGGTCGTCAGGATCGACGGGCTTGCCGAAGCCGATGTCGGCGCGTGGGTTGGGCGGGAGGCCGCGCGCGCGGCGGTTCCAGCGCACAGCGGTATCAGCCGCATAGATCGCGATAATGCCGAAGTTCAGGATGAGATACGTCCACGGGCTATGGCCCAGCAGGCTCAACAGGATGTGCTGGTGGAGAACCCGATAGATGAAATCCTCGATTTGGGGGATGAACGTTCTGCCGTAGAGGTAAAAGATCGCTACCAGCACCATCGAGATACCGGTGGCGATGAGGGTCGCGTTGCGCTGGCGGCGCAGCGTGGGATGGCGAAAGATCGAGACCTGGAGGACGATGATGAGCGAGCAGAACCAGAGAAACAAAGCCCACGCTTGGGAGAAGGCCTTGAGCAGGAGAGGCGGATCACCGGCGTAGCCGAAGAAGCCGGTGAGCGCGAAGGCGAGGACGCCGGCAAGCCCCAATGCCACCAGCAGGCCGGGGGGATAGCGAACCAGAACCGTGCGCCGCTCCTCATTGTAGAGGTCGGTGATCGCGCGCGCTGGTCGTTTTGTGTCGACTGCTGTCATCGGCTTCTCCTCGCGTGTTGTCCAGGCGTCTCTGTTTGGGATTCCTTGTGGGCTTGCGCCTCTATTGAGCGTGCACGTCGTAGCCGAGCCGGGATATGAGGCGGCTGCATGCCTGTGCAGATTGCTATGCCGCCGTATCCCGGCCGAGGATGTGGAACGTGTTCGAGCGTTAGTTCTCGGGCTGACGCGGGGGCACCGGCTGGGTGATGCTGTCGTCAGATCGCGACGTGGCGTTCGCGGACACAACTGGCGCTCCCACGGTCGCTGGCATAGGGGTGACATCGCCGTTGCGTGTGCGCATGCGGCGGAAGCCCCAGATGCCGCCCGCGATGATCAGCGATGACAGTGAGGCGATGGTGCTGACGCCCAGGTCGAATGGATGCCACCAGGGATGTACCAGCAGATCGGGGCGAAGGCGAGAATCGCCACGAGTGGCGAGCAGCAGCAGGAGTTGGTTGATCGCCCAGAGCGCCAGCGAGAAGATCCAGAACGTCAGCAGCGCGACGAACCCGATCAGGCCGAGGAAGCGCAGCGAATTCTCCGCCACACGCCAGCGGAAGACCAGCAGAGCCGCCGAGAAGACGACGCCAAGCACGGCAAGCAATCCCCAACCGATGGCGGGCAACTGATGCAGGTAGGCGTTGGTGAGATCTTTGGGGTTGTGCAGGTACAACTCGATGTTGCGCGAGAGCTCGGAGATACCGTATGTGCCGAAGAGGATCAGCAGCGGCCAGCCGATATTGCGGACGGAGAGCGCGATATTGCGCGCCAGGCCACGGAGCTGTCGGTCGATGGCGCTGCGTAGCGTGGTGATGATCGTCTCCACCACCGCCTGCGATGACTTGGCTGTCGGGTCGTTGCGACGGATGGACGCCGGGAGCTGTGTCGCCAGCGTCGAGTTGCCGGGATTCAGCCGCAGGATGGCGGTGACCAGCGCAGTGAGCGCAAGGGTCAGCAGGCCAAGCGGCAAATAGAAGAGCGACTGCAGTTGATCAAGAAACGACAGAGTCAATGGGTTGCCCGCGCCGCCGCCGTGATTGGTGCAGGTGCCGGGCAGCGCTAACGTACAGTAGTCGATTGGCTGCCCTTTGACGAAGATCGAGATGACGCCCGGCGTGAAGAAGCCAGCCATGGCAATCGTCAGCACGGAACCAGCGATCAGATCGCCCGCGATCAACTCCGAGAGGCTAGGATCGTTGGGCTGCAGATCGTCGCTCGATTCGCCAGTCTTCAAATCGACGCGACGATTTGGCGAATAGTTTTGCGAGCGGCGGACCCAACGCCTGACCGTATCGATCCAAAAGACTGTGATGATGGCGAAGTTGATGACGGTGTAGGTCGCCGCTCCACGCGCGAGGAAGTCGACGATTTGATTCAGCAGGCTGCGCAGGAAGTCGAATGGAAACTTGGTGAAGTAAATGATGAAGATAGAGATGAGGCTGACGATAAGCGCGGCGACGAGCCGTCCGCGCAGCCGAGGATTGCGCAGGATGGAAACCTGCAGGGTGATCAACAGCGCACAGAACCAGAAATACAGCGCGGACGGATCTTTGAATGGCGCATCCAGAAGATCGCTGTTGCGCCCACCGTTACCGACGTAGCCGAGGAAGCCTGTAATTGCGAACGCCAGCACGCCCGTCAGGCTCAGGGCGACGATCAGCCAGACGGGATACTGCACCAGCAGCACGCGCCGCTTCTCGTCGTAGACATCGGTGATGTATGTGTCACTGTGTTCCGGGTCTTCGAGTCTGTTCCACAGTGCTCGCATCTATCGCTCCTCCGTTCAGCCAGCGCACTATCGCGCAGTGGCAGCATCATCAATCGTCGTCCACCATCATCGGCCCTTGACGCGCGTCATTGCACGCCTCCGGCTTGCTGATCCTATCACCAACCACGTATCTCATTGGTACAGACGAATATGCCGCGCCGGGGCAATGCAGTTCGCTATGTACTACGACGAACGAGCACACACTCTTACGCAAGCAGGCGCGAGGAAATGGCTCATGCCTCATTAAGAAAGGCAGGCGGACACCCTAGTATACACGCAACACACGCAGGCCGCTATACACTACAAGCATGGCGTGTAGATGTCGCCACTACTATACATGCCAACGGTCCACCTGCACAGTGGCAACATTCACACTTTCGGCCAGTTAGGGTGTGAAATTCGCAACACGTTCGAGTTGGGCGCCGAGGAGACGCAGCTTGGCGTGGAGCTGGTCGTAGCCGCGCTCGATATGCTCGATGCCCCAGACACGAGAGGTGCCCCGGGCGCAGAGAGCGGCCAAGAGATAGGATGCGCCGGCGCGGATGTCGGGCATCACGAGATCAGTGGCGTTTAGGGGGGTCGGTCCGCGCACGACACAGCTATGGAGGAAGTCGCGCTCGCGGAAGCGGCATTCGACCTCGCCGAGACACTTCGGATAGAGACCTGTATCGGCTCCCATGCGGTTCAATTCATAGGTATAGCCAAAGCGATCCTCGAAGACAGTCTCATGAATGACAGACATGCCGCGGGCCTGCGTCAGCAGGACGGTGAACGGCTGCTGCCAGTCGGTCATGAAGCCGGGGTGGACATCAGTTTCCAGAGCGATGGGACGTGGGGGCTTATCCGAGCCGAAGAAGCGGATGGCGTCATCCTCGACGCTGAAGTCCAGCCCAACGCGGTAGAGGGTATTGAGGAACGTGAGGAGCGTATCCTGATCGGCGCCGATGAGGCGCACGTCACCATGGGTGAGATAGGCGGCGATGGCGAGCGAGACGGCTTCGTTGCGGTCACTGAGGATGCGATGGTCGGCGCCGTGGAGTCGCGCGACGCCTTCGATCACGATCTTGCGGTCAACGCGCTGCTCGATGATCGCGCCCATCTTCTGCAGGAACTTGATGAGATCCATGATCTCCGGCTCGATGGCGGCATTCTGAATCACCGTGATGCCGCGTGCCAGCGTCGCCGCGATGATCAGCGTCTCGGTCGCCATGACGCTCGGATATGGGAGCTTGATGGTCGTCCCTTTGAGGCCCTTGGTGTGGAAGTAGTAGAGGCCGTCGCGATCCTCGACGACGGCACCCATCTCCTGTAGACCATTGATGTGATAGTTGATGGGCCGTGGACCAATGCGGTCGCCACCGGGGACAGGAATCACGGCGCGGCCGACACGATGCAGGAGCGGGCCAACGGCAAGCACGGCGAGGCGGTTCTTGCGCCCTAACTCCAGCGGCACGACGGTATTGGAGAGGTCTTTGGTGCGCAGGGACACCGCGTGCTCATCGGTCCAATTGACCTCGGAGCCGAGCGCACGGAGCACGTCGTCAGTGATCGAGACATCGCCAACATTGCGTGGAGAGTTGCGTAGCGAGCAGGGGTCTTCGGTCAGCAGCGAGGCCATCATGAGTTTGGAGACGGCGTTCTTCGCGCCACTCAAGCGAACCTCGCCACGTAGCGGCTTGCCCCCCTCGACGACGTAGTAGGGTCCATCATTGACCTGATTGACCTGCGCGGCGTCAGGACCGGAGACTTTCGCTTTGGTCGGCTTCTCCACTCGATTGGGCTTCTCGGCCATCTTTGCCATGCAGCTACTCCCCACCATCTCCGCTCACGCGGCCACTCTTCCCGTCATGTGGCCGCAACGCCGCGCGCCGCTCCATCTACGCGCGGCTGAACAATGCACTCCGGCAGCATAGCCCTCCGACAGGCGACGTGTCAACGTGTTCTAGCCTTGTACATCACAGCCTTCCTGACGCCGCCCCATGTGTGCAGCGGCATGGAGAAAGATTGGCCGCTCGTTGCGATAGAGCATCACCATCCAGTACTATGCGTACTACTCGGCGTACTATTCGCAGAGATTCCTAGCATAGGCACTCCCGCATACAGATCTTCCCCGCACCTGATGTTGTACAGATAGCTCATCCCGCAAAAAGAAGAAAGGGACAATGGCGATGGATCATCCAGCAGGTGGCCAGACCATGGGCAGCGTTGCTATCGTCGGTGCGGGAGCTGCCGGCCTCGCAACCGCGGCAAGCCTGCGACAGTACGATATCCACGCGATTATCTACGAAGCAGGAGATGGGCCGGCCACAACATGGCGCACACTCTACGATCGGTTGCATCTGCACACGGTGAAGGGGCTCTCAGGGCTGCCAGGCATGGCGATGCCGGGGGCGTTTCCGCGATACCCTTCGCGGCAGCAGGTCGTGGACTATCTGGCGGCTTACGCTAAACGGTTCGAGCTGGAGATTGTTCCTCATTCGCCTGTGATGAGTGCCAGGCCGGACGAGAACGGTTGGCGGCTTACGACGCCGCAAGGCGAGTATAGAGCGGATGTGCTGGTATCAGCGACGGGCATCTTCAGCAACCCACATGCTGTCACCTTCCCAGGGCTGGCGGATTTCAAGGGGGCGACGCTGCCTGCCGCCGCGTATCGCAATGCGGCGCCGTTCGCGGGGCAGCGGGTGCTCATAGTGGGAGCGGGCAATACAGGAGCGGAGATCGCGCTTGATCTCGCGGAGCACGATATCACGCCGACGGTGGCGATCCGCGCGGGGGCACATGTGGTACCCCGCGAGCTGCTGGGGATGCCCATCCAGCGGTGGGCGCATGTGATTTCGCGGCTGCCGCGTGGTGTGACATCCGCACTGGCGCCAGTGCTGCTCAAGCGCTCGGAACGGCGGCAAGCGGCGGCGGGAGTGCCGAAACCGGCGGGAAGCGTGCTGGATAAGCCGGGGGTCCCGATCATCGGGCTGGAATTTCTCCAGTATGCGCGCGAGGGGAAAATTCACGTCGCGGGAGCTATCGAGCGCTTTACCGACACAGGCGTACGCTTCGCCGATGGACGTGAGGAGGCGCTCGACGTGGTGATCCTGGCGACGGGCTATCGTCCAGCACTTGGCTACCTGGAGGGAGTGGTATCGCTGGATGCATCCGGATTCCCTATGCTTGATGGCTTGCGTGCAAGAGGCATTCCGAATCTCTACTTTGTGGGCATGCATTACGACCTGCTGGGCACGCTCTACAATATCGCGCATGAAGCGCCAGTGGTAGCCGCCGAGATCGCGCGAGATTGGAAACATATCGGCGGTTGAAACTGGGGCCGGTGCCCGGTAGTGAATTACACAGACTGGATCGAGGCGTCGCACCGCTCGACGCCAATCCTGCGCCCGCCCTGTGTCCTTACCTGATCTATATGGGAGGTAGGAGAGGGAGGAGCATCGTGC
>DASVOW010000070.1:0-5782 GCA_036383155.1 Ktedonobacterales bacterium | reverse complement strand
GGGCCGGAGCCGATAATCGCGATATCGTAGATTGCCGGCGTCGTCGCACCGTTCTCATTCGCCATAATGCACCATCTCCCTACAATGGCGGCCACATATCAGCGCCGTTGTGGCGGATAACCGCTACTATCACTATCTACCACACTATGCTGGTGTTACAGTGCTAGTGCTGGCACTTACCCCACATTGGCGCATTTCTCAGGCCGTCACAGTTAAGTATACCATACCCCCCAGGGGTATATCAACGTGGTGCGGATGGCAAGCACGGGTGATACTGCGGAGCATCACGAGCTGCCGGTATCGCTCAACGACCCGGCAGCAGAGAGGCGAGGAGGAGGAATTAATATAATTGGGATTGCGTCCGCGCTACTTCGTGCAGCACGTCATCAAATTCGAAGGGCATCGTGAGGACTGGAATCGCCTGCGAGAGAACCTGGTGACGCAGGCCTTGCGGGTGTCTCTCCAGGCCATCTGACGTGAGGAGCAGGAAGCGATGCCGCGCCAGGGGTCCGGATGCCGCCAGCCTCAGCAACCGCTCAGCCGCATCTGTGCCCCGCAGATAGCGCTCCAGGAGCACCACGAGCGGCTCTCGACTGCGCAGCAAGAGTGCAAGCGCCGTTAGGGCGGAGTGCGCTTCGAGCACTCGATAGCCCACCTCCTCAAACAGCATGCGTAACACGTCACGCAGGTCGTCATCGCTCACCGCAAGTAGTACTGTATGTGTCCGTGGTGTGCACTCCATACTACAGCGCGGCCCGTGTGCCATAGAGGTTTCCGTCATATCAGCCTTCCTTCCGCCTTCATCTTCCCCTACCCAGTCGCGGGGCTGAGCGTCCTTATTGTGAACATGCCATATCACAGGGACATCACAACTGTCCATCCTCGCTACACGATGTCCTCACGGACAGAGATTCAGCGAATCTTCAACTGGCGGCGGGACTCCATTCAGCTTGGCCGGCTATGCTCCTGTTCGAGCCCAGCAGTGGCCTGCGTGCCAGAGAAGTGCGTCGCGGCAAGTGCCGGCGGGTGATTCGCCGCGCAACCAACCGCAAACCAGGAGTGGATACCAATGGATGAACAGTTACATGCCGCTGCCGGCCAGCCGGAAGGCGCGCTCCCCCCATCCTCCCCCCAACCGTTCACAGCGCCTCAGCCGCCCAGACCTCCACGGCGCGGCTTGCCTCGCTGGCTGAAGGTTGGCGGTGTGGCGGCTGCGCTGCTCCTGGGAGTCGGTGGCGCGGCTGCCGGGGCGAACGCACTCATCGCTCAGGCGGCAAACGGTCCTGGTAGCGCCTCGCCGTTCGGCTTCCTGAACCAGACACCCTTCGCTGGCCATACGGGACATCCCAACGGCGTTGGCGGACACCGGCATGGCGGCGACTTGACCGTCTCGAGCGTCAGCGGCCAGAGCATCACGACGAAGGGTGCCAGCGGCGCCACGGTCACTGTGAAGGTCAGCGGCAGCACACAATACACACGACTCGGCAAGACCGTTAGCCTCAGCGCCATCACTGCCGGCGAGACGATTCACGTGCGTGGCACACGCAACAGCGACGGCAGCATCGCGGCCTCGCGCATTGATATCGAGGTTCCCACATTTGGCGGGCAGGTCACCGCGATCAGCGGGAGCACCATCACCATAAAGGACCGGCAAGGCGCCAGCCATACCATCAACACCAGCACGAGCACCGCTGTCGAGCGCGCCGATGCGACCTCCACCGTCAGCGCCATCGCCGTCGGCGATCAGATCGTCGTGAGCGGCGCCAAGAACAGCGATGGGAGCCTGAACGCCGAGCAGATCATGGTGCAACTGCCACACGCCGATGGACAGATCCAGAGCGTGTCGAGCAGCGCGCTCACCGTCAAGAACCGGCGCGGCAACACCGTCACGATCCACCTCAGCGCCAGCACCCGGTACATGACTGTTACCATGGGAGCCAACGGTCCGACGCGATCCGCCACCACCTTCAGCGCGCTCAAGGCTGGCTCTTACATCTCGGCTGAGGGCGCCAGCAACAGCGACGGCAGCCTAAATGCCGAGGTCGTCACCATCATGCCCGCTGCACCGCACGGCGGCCCGCACGGCGACTTTGGCGGCGGCCCGCACGGCCATGACGACGGCGGACCCAACGGTTCCAATGGCACGGGCAGCACCAGCACCAACTAATCCGATCGAGCGCTCGTTGAGATGAGCCAGTGCCCATTTATGCGTACGGCGCAATGAGCCGGGCGTGTTGTTTCAGTGTTGACAACGAAGTGTACGGAGAGCGGCCCTGCCAAGCTGCTGTCCGTACACTTCGTCTCATTATGCGTATGGACCTCGGAATGACGTAGCAACTTGCGGCCGCCCGCAGTGTCGCGCCATCCCCCTTGAGGCACACAACAGTACGCGTGGTAGACTGGTGGCGTAGAAGCCCCGCATTCCGCTGATCCGTTGACTGCGGTTCGAGCTGGTCGTGTATGCCGCATCATAGTCGTGTCGTATGCCTGGGGCGAGATGCGCGTGAGATCCAGAAGACGAGAAATCGAGGAGACGCATGCCCACCACCCACACTATCCCCGGCCTGACGCTGATCGATCATCGCTTTACCGTCCCGCTGGACCACAATCAGCCCGGTGGTGAGCAGCTCAGCATATTCGCACGCGAAGTCACCACGCCGGGCCGCGATTCCGCAGGGCTCCCCTGGCTCGTCTTCTTTCAGGGTGGCCCCGGCGGCAAATCGCCACGCCCGGTCGGGCGTGGGGGCTGGATCGAGCGCGCGCTCAAAGACTATCGCGTGCTACTGCTCGACCAGCGCGGCACCGGCCTCAGCTCGCCCGTCACCGCGCGAACGCTCGCCTGGCGGGGTGGCCCGCAGGCACAGGCCGACTACCTCAAGCACTTCCGCGCCGACGCGATTGTGCGCGATGCCGAGCATATCCGCAGCGCGCTCCTAGGCCCAGGCGAGCGCTGGAGCATCCTTGGCCAAAGCTTTGGCGGCTTCTGCGCAGCCACCTATCTCTCTCTCGCTCCCGAGGGGCTGCGGGAGGCATTCATCACGGGCGGACTGCCACCCATGCGGCACGGCCCGGACGATGTCTACCGCGCGACGTATAAGCGGGTGCTCGCGAAGAATCAACTCTACTTCGCCCGCTATCCAGAGGATCAGGAGCGCGCGGCGGCGATCATCGCGCATCTGGCGAGCCACGAGGTCAGCCTGCCGGATGGTAGCCGCCTGACGCCCCAGCGCTTCCAGCACCTTGGCATAGCCTTTGGCATGAGCGACGGATTCGAGCCAGTCCACTACCTGCTCGAAGAGGCATTCGTCCATGGGCCACATGGCTCTGAGCTTGGCGAGACGTTCTTGTTCGGCGTCTTCAATGCGGTCTCGTTTGCGACGAACCCGATCTACGCGATCCTGCAGGAGGCGTGCTATTGCGAGGGCGTAGCCTCGCGCTGGTCAGCCGAGCGCATCCGTACGGAATACCCCGAATTCACAGTCACTCCCGGTGGGGAGCCGCTGTTTACCGGCGAGATGATCTATCCGTGGATGTTCGAGGAGGATCGAGAGTTACGGCCGCTGCAAGAAGCCGCGCAGATTCTGGCGGACTACGAGGGCTGGCCGGCGCTCTATAACGTCGAGCGACTGCGCGCCAACACGGTTCCTGTCGCGGCCGCGGTCTACTACGACGACATGTATGTGGAGCGCGCCTTCTCAGAGGAGGCCGCCTCGATCATCGCCAACTGTCGCACCTGGGTCACGAACGAGTATCAGCACAATGGGCTGCGCGCCGCGGGCGACACTGTGCTCGGGCGCCTGATCGGCATGGTGCGCGGCGACGTGTAGACGTGTAACAGCATGCTCACGCAGCGCCGATCGAGTGAGCATGCGGCTGGCTGCCTCCATGCTGACCGCCCGCAAGAATCAGGTAGGTCATCTGCGTGAACAATGATACACCATGGAAATCCGTTACAATCGCGCTCGGCGCCCCCATCAGTCGCGTCCATACACAGCCGGGGCCTTTGGATAGGTCGGTTAGAAGTCGCATCGCTATGAGCGCTTGGGTTGTCGCCCAGCCTTCAATTGAGTCTGGACGGCTGTTCGCAGATCAAGCCCTGTAATGACAGACTGGAGACCTGTTTCCGGGTCCACGATAATGAGCACTTCACTGTCCCGTGCAGCCTCATTCCAGACTCCATGATGTTGCTCTTGCAAGCT
Organism: Ktedonobacterales bacterium; assembly: GCA_036383155.1. Lineage (GTDB taxonomy): Bacteria > Chloroflexota > Ktedonobacteria > Ktedonobacterales > JADMIN01 > DASVOW01. Next base: position 1,583 of record DASVOW010000070.1, on the reverse strand, counting down.
GTGAATGTGCGTGATACACCTCATCCCTCGGTCTGGCCTGACACGGCCACCAGCGACTTTCTGTGTACGATTGTACATCGAGTAGAGTGGATCTGTAGCATGCCAGCCGTGGCCCAACACTTCACAAGCTCGTGATGGCTGCTCCATTCCCATCCCACCTGAGAATCGTAAATGGATATCCTAGCCACGAGCGCGTCATCTGACTGAGCATGAGCACAAGCGCGCCGCGCACAGTGTCGAGATCGTCCGCAACGGAGATGATCGTGCTACCGATGTGAACCCGCGTCTTGAGGTCGTATCCCATGCCGGTGTTAGCCGAAACGCGCACATGCAATCTCCCACCATATCCTCTCTCGCGCAGGAGCGTGCAGAGTATTGTCGTGGCACGGTCAACCCGCTTGACCAGGCGCTCAATCAGCGTGGTATGGTCGGCTGACTCATCAGGCTTCGGCGCGCCCAAGCTTGTGGCGGTCACATCAAGGAACAGGCCACCTGAGGCGTCCAGGTAGATCACGTCTACCGGATTGCGTTCACATCGACCTCAGCCAGAAATGGCTTGCGTGTGTAGATGGCAACAGCACCCAGCCCTCGCGGCAGGCGCACCATATCATCCGGACTCATGCCCTTCACGTACTAACCCGCGTTTTCCAGTCGCGCGATAACGTCGTAATCGGGCGATTCAGGTGTGTTCCTCTTGGTCCAGAAGGACACCAGATCAGTCGGCGCGTCCAGTGGAATCCACTCGATACCGATCCGCTGCGAGCCGGGTGCAAACCTGGGAGGGTATGTTAGATGCCCCTAACTATCCGTTACCATCTTGCGGCTGTTCACGGATCGCGCGCCCTCTTGTAGCCGGACGGCCACTGATTCTACGCGTCGTTCTTGCCCGAGCTCTCGGTCGAAGAGAGTTCGCAGAGTTGCCAGGTCCGGATCGCGGCACTCGCTGCCTACGCGGACAAGGATGCGATTGTCCTTCTGCATCTGGTGCGGCGTGGACAGACTGGCACTCACACGCACCACGACGAACGCGCGATCCGCCTCAGGAAGAGTTTCGTCGGACTTGAACGGACAGACACGAACTTCGGGTGCTAGGGGAGGAAAGATGAGGCTTTGGCACTTGGAGGTGATAGCCTCCTCTAATCCTTGCCTCAGCGGGATTCCCTCGCGCTTGGCTGGCCGGTTTGTCTTGTCGTCAACACTCACGCCAATGACGATGAGACCACCATACGTGTTGGCGAAGGCGCAGACCGCCCTATACATGGTCTCTGGAAGTCCCGTACGGTTGGTCGAGTCGACGGCCTTATAGTCAATGCGAGGCCCCTCTTCCTGGTCGAGGTCAAGGAAGGCCTGCACGTCGTCAGATGTAACCGTGGCGAGCGAGTCTGTGAAGAGCGATGCTGTCATGAGGACGCCACCTTCCCGTATCGCAGGCCACGCGCACCTGCATGAAGGTTGCAATTGCTGCGCCACAGGCAAAATGAAGCGCCCCCGCCAACCTGGCAGAGACGCAATCCCAGGAATAAAGAAGGTTGACGATGGCAGGTGGGACAGGAATCGAACCTGCAACCTGCGGTTTTGGAGAC
>DASVOW010000069.1:0-4479 GCA_036383155.1 Ktedonobacterales bacterium | reverse complement strand
GTGCGTTTCGCGGATCGAGATCGAGAAGCATGAGGTGAGATAGCATGATTCCAGCGCGAACGGGACATCCGTTCTGGATGTATGAGGAGATGATGGCGACGCCGGCGGCGCTCGACATGGTGCTGAACCCGGATGATGCAGCGCGGGAGCAGCGGGCGGCTGTTGGCGCGCGTATCGCCACCGCGCGGAGGATGTATTTGACGGGATGTGGCACGGCGCATCATGCCGCGATGGTTGGGGCGGCCTTCCTACGCGACTTCACGAATGGGCAGGTGGATGCGCGAGCGGTGGAGGCATTCGAGCTGGCGCACTATGAGCGGCCAGGGGCGGGGCCGGAGGATGTGCTGTTGGTGCTGAGTCAGAGCGGCAAGCCGACGGCAACAAACGATGCGCTGGCACGGGCGCGCGCGGATGGGGCGTTTTGTGTGGCGATCACGGGTGACCGCGAGAGTCTGGCTGCGCGTAACGCACAGGTTGTGCTCGATACGACCTTACCGGAGATACGCTCGTTCGCCTATACCATCAGCTATAGCTTGATGCTGGCGATACTGGCCGATCTGTCGCTCTGCACACTCGCGGCACTGGCAGGGGATGCCGGGGCGGCAGTCTTGCTGGAGGCGCAGGTGCGGGGATTGGTGCAGCAGCATCGTGAGGCTCTGGCGCTGGATGAGCAGGTCAAGGCGCTGGGCGAGCGACTGGCGGGTAGCTCGCGCTTCATTGTCGCGGGGGCGGGGGCTAACTATGCGACGGCGCTGGAGGCGAGCCTGAAGATGCAGGAGACCAACTATAGCGCGACCTTTGGCATGGAGATGGAGGAGGTGCTGCATGGGCCGGTGGCGGCGCTTGGCGATGCGACGCTGGTGGTGATTGCGCCGCCGGGGGCGGGGCGCACACGGGCATTCGATGTGCTGCGGGCGGCGCGCATCCTTGGCTCGGAGACGGTGGCGCTAGGCGAGAACGGAGACGGTGAGCTGGAGCAGGCGGCGGATGTCTTTTTGCCGCTGCCGAGCTGCCCGGAGGCGCTCTCAGCCGCGCCGTATCATGTGCCGCTGCACTTGCTGAGCTATTGGCTGGCGGTGGCGAAAGGGCGCAATCCAGATCTGATGCGGCGCGAAGAGGCAACGTATCTCGAAGCGCGGCGCTCGTATACGCTGTGACACTCCCCATGCCTACAGGCTTGGGGCGTCTCGGCTGGGCGCACCCAACCGAGCGACCTGCCGGGTGTCCGCCGGAACTCCTGGGGGCCGAAGCTCCCAGCGACGTGGAGGCATCCACGCTGACCGCGACGGTTTGACGCCGGGACGGCGTGCTCCCGGCAACGCCGCGACCAGTTGGTGGTGCAACGAGCGCTGGCCTGAAGGCCACCACACACGGGTGCAGCGCCCGTGCGACCGTTGGGAGTATAGTACACTGCTTGCCCTGAGGCATGGGGCCATTCACCCCCATGCCTCAGGGCCGGGGCCCTCTGGCCCAGGACGGTAGTGACGGATCTGCCTTCTGGCAGCAAACGGCGGGTAAGTCTCCACCTCCGGCCTCTTGGAGGACGGGATCATGCGGGCAGTAATGCGACGTATGGTCCCGTTCTTGCATTGACGGCATGTATATTGCTGCACATTCATCATACTCAACCTTTAGGTGGGCAAAGTGACCGGACATTTTAGCAGATTCTATTCGTTCGTGTCCCACAGGAGGGTTGGGGAGCAAAGTGGGCGCATCGGCGGAGGCAAAATTGGGAAAACTTATCAAGGCGCAGCAATCTTCTATCGCACATGATATATCTCCACTGGGCGGCAAGATGCACCCATCCGACCATGCTGTGCAATTTTATGAGACGGACGATTTCTTGGTGGAAGCGCTCAGTGGATTTGTCAGGGAGGGACTTGACGCGGGCGAGGCTTGCGTGGTCGTCGCGGCGCAGTCTCACCTCTCGCCGCTCGTGATGCGTATGGAAGCATCTCAATTGGATATCGCCTCCGCTCAGGCACACGATGCTCTTATCTGGCTGGATGCGGATGAGACGCTGGCACGCTTCATGGTCAATGGAATGCCACATACGGGGCGCTTCGTCGAGGTGATTGGTGGCATCATTGCGCGAGCGGCGATGAGAGGCCGCCATGTGCGCGTGTTTGGGGAAATGGTCGCGGAGCTGTGGAGGCAGGAGAACCAGGCTGCTGCTTTGCGTCTGGAAGAACTGTGGAATGAGCTGCGTGATGCGGTACAGCCTTTTTCGCTGTGCTGCGCCTACCCGATGGGCTGCTTTGCCGGGGAGGGAAACCTGGCTTTATTCACTGAGATTTGCGATGAGCATGTACGGGTCATTCCGACAGAGACGTATAGCACGTTGACTGAGTCAGACGAGCGCTTGCGCACCATCTCGCTCTTGCAGCAAAAGGCACACACACTCGAAGTCGAGGTCGCAGAGCGAAGGGCAGTCGAGGCGCGCCTGCGCGCCTCGGAGAATCGCTATCGCCGCCTCTTTGAAGCATCGACGGATGGGATTTTGCTGGTCGATCCCAATACGCAGACGGTCATCGACGCGAACCCTGTCATGGCAGACTTGTTGGGCTATGCGTATGGGCAGTTGTTGGGCCGGGAACTGTGGCAGATTGGACTATTCCCAGACGAGCATAGCACCCTGGCGGCGTTGGTCGAGCTGGAGCAGAAGCAGTTTTTGCGATATGAGGCGTTGCCGCTCCAAACCAGCGACGGGCAGCGCCGCTATGTGGAGTTCGTGAGCAATCGTTTCAAGGCTAACGGCAGTGATGTCATCCAGTGTAACGTACGCGACATCACAGATCGCAAGCGTCTGGAGCAGGAGATCGTGAGCCAGGCGGGCCAGATTACCGCTACGTTCGAGGCACTCACGGATGGCCTGCTCGTGTTCGATGCTGGCGGCCATCTCGTCCAGATGAATTCAGCGGCGCGGACGTTGCTGAAGCTCGATGCGGTTCTCTCAGACTATTCTTTGCCAACTGAAGGCTCATCGCGCTTCGAGATTCGTGACGAGCAAGGGCGGCCTCTTCCGGCCGAGGAGTGGCCCATCAGGAGGGTGTTGCGGGGCGATGTGCTGGCTGGGACGAGCGCGGTGGATGTCATTATCCGTACGCTCGATGGTCATGAACGCCAGCTCAATATTACGGGCGCTCCGGCTTTAGGTGAGCATGGCCGGATTATCGGCGGTGTGTGCATCATGCATGACGTAACCGAGCGCCGCCGCCTTGAACAACAGACGCGGCGTGCGCTCAGCGCTCTGCTGCAGATGGCCGAGGCGCTCGTGCACTTGCCCGCAGCGGATGAGGTTATGGCGGCGCCGGATCAGCCACCCAATGAGAATCTCGTGGTCCAGCGGCTCGCGACGTTGACGCAAGCAGTGCTGGGCTGTGAGCGTGCTACGCTTGCCGCCATACATGCTGAGAGCGGGCTGATCCATCTGGTTGCTTCGGCCGGCTTGTCTGACGCGGAACGACGGGAATGGCATCGCGTCAACTCGCAGTATCGCCTGGAGGACTACTTTGGCAGGGAGTCGCTCGCCCAGTTGCGGGCGGGCGAGGCAGTCGTGACAGACGACGAATCTGGTTGTGTAGGCAGGCGGCTCGCACATGCGGCTGGTCAGGCGCTGATTGTGCCGATCCGTCTGGGCGAGCATCTTGTGGGTATCCTCTGCCTCGGATACGACGAGATCGATCACCACTATACGCCGGATGAGGTCGAATTCGCAGCGGCTGTTGCCAAGCTTGCGGCGCTTGTGCTGGAGCGCGAGCGGCTGTTGCATGAGCGGGCGGAAGCGGAGGCGCAACTGCTGGCTCTGCTAAAAACCAATGGGATGATGAATGAGTTTCTCGGCATCGCGAGTCACGAGCTACGCACGCCGCTCACAGTGATCCGCGCGAATGTCCAGCTTTTGGAGAAGACGCTTGAGCGCCTATTTGACACATCTGACGAGAACCGTGCTGACCCGGCGCATCTGCGTGAGCGGGCTGTCGCGCTAACGACGCGTATCAAGCAGCAGTCATTGCGCCAGGAGCGGCTTGTGAACGACCTGCTCGATGTATCGCGGATTGAAGCGGGACGGCTTGAGCTGCATGTCGTACCGACGGACCTGGCTGCCATCGTGCGTGAGAGTGTCGATGAGCAGCGTCTACTCAATGAACAGCGCAGAATCTCGCTGAACCTGCCGCGTGACTTTCGTGTCGTGCCTGTCTGCGTCGATGCCGATAGTGTTGGCCAGGTTATCACGAACTTCCTTACGAATGCGCTGAAGTATTCGGCCTCAGATCAGCCGGTGTCGGTTTCACTTGCGCTGCATGGTGACACGGCGCGCGTGAGTGTGCGGGATCATGGTCCTGGGCTTTCGCCCGAGATGCATATGCAGATATGGGATCGTTTCTATCGCGCGCCGGGCGTGGAGGTGCAGAGTGGCTCGGGTGTGGGGCTGGGTTTGGGTCTGTATATCAGCAAGACGATTATCGAGCGGTTGGG
>DASVOW010000068.1:0-2708 GCA_036383155.1 Ktedonobacterales bacterium | reverse complement strand
CGCCGCGACGCTGGGCTTTGCTCCTGTGGTCCGGGCATTGCTGGCGTCGCAGGGATTCTTCACGGAGCAAGAGATGGAGGTCGTCGTGCTGGCGGGTGGGCTGGCGCTGGCGGCGGTGGTGTATGGGGCGACGCTCGTGCGGTCGCTGCGCCGCGTGGGGCACTGGCATCGCGCAGGACTGGCGACGGAGGCATCTGCGGCGCTGGTAGCGCTGGCAGCGACTGGTGTGATCGTAGCACTGCCGGTGATTCTGGCGTTCGTGATTCCGCAGCAGCCAGCGCCGTAAGGAATTATTCCATCACCCTTCGACGCCAATAGCGCAGATATGCGTAGTCGGTGAACCATACAAGCGCACAGCCATCAGTCAGTGCTCTGCATCATCCACTCCCAGCGCATCGATCTGATCCTCATGCCAGAGTTGCCAGTGAAGATTGGTTACGCCGGAGACACGAGATACGTTCGACCACCCATCGAGATCGCAGAACACGTCGCCGGTGAGGATCCACGAGTAGCTGACGCGCTGGCCGAGCGCGATTATCGCGACTACGTTGTCGTTGTGTGTCGTGCTGTTCAGTGGCGTTTGGAATGAGGCTGTCCATCCGCCTGTCTTCGGATCGCGGGCGAACTCCAGATGCTCAACAGGGCGATCAAGCATTTTGAGCAGGCGTGCTGCCACCTTGCTAGCTGCCTGCTCGGTAGTGGCGTTCATGAATACGGTCCACCGAGTCTGCACTGCGCCGCCCATAATAGTAAGCTCTTCTCCTACGCACCTATCGCTGTATAATTGCTTCTCTCATCCGTTGTGCGATTGGCGAGGCGCCGGCGGCGGCATGGAGTGCATGCTCGACGTCTTCTTCGGCCAGCTCACGGTCGATCTGGTCTTTGTGGTCGTAATAGTACGCGAGCGCGGCATGCACATCGGCAAGCGAGATGTGGTACTCACGCGCGAGATCTGACGCTGATTCCCCTTGGGAATACCAGCAGGCAATATGATGCACACCGATGCGATGTCCCTTGATGTGTGGCTTGCCACCTAGCACTCCAGGGGTGCTGACGATGTGGGTAATTTCGTGTTGGGTCGCCATAGGTTTCCTCCTCGGATTTACCTCATTATAGCGCCATTTCTGTTGCGTGACGGTAGCCGTCTTCGCTAACCAGCACGCGGGCGACTACTCTGTGATAAGAACGCGAGAAGGCATAGAAAAGCTGAACGCAAGCGCCAGCAACGCGCCCGCGATTCTTTTCGCACAACGCCTCTGATTCTTTGCGACGGACAACAGCGAAACACGTCATAAAAGACCCGTTCTGCTACGACTTTTTCATGACGAGCTAGAGCACCGGCCAATCGATGCGAGAGAAGTATCGAGAGATCAAGAAGCGTATGGTGCTCACCAGAAATAAGCATCTTTGACCCGATGGGCCCGTGAATCAGCGGTCATTGCCATGTGCTGGCTTCCTTGAAGAGTGCAGAAGCCAGTAGGGCAGTGCGCGTGGCGATCTCTCTGGGTGTGTACGGTCTTTCCTGCTCAAGCCACCAGGTAATGGCCTCCACAAACATCGTAGACACGAGGTCTGGCACAAACTCATCTGAGAAGGTGTGATGGCGGCGATTGGAGGCGTTCGGGCCGTGGGGAAGATGCCCAAGCTCGCTGACCAGGCCAGCCAGAGACGCGCGCATCTTCCTCACAAACCAGTGGCTTCCCTTGCCGCCGAGCAGCGCTCGATAGAGCCGTTCGTATTCTGCGATATGCTCGAAGAACGTCACCCACATCTCGGGAGGATGCTCCGTCCCTATCTCGCCGACCGCGTTCAGCAGAGCGCTCATGACTTCCTCAAAGATCTGCTCGACCAGATCGTATTTATCCTGATAGTTGCGATAGAAGGCGGCGCGGCTCACCATCGCGCGCTCGGTAATCTCGCCAACGGTGAGCGCATCGAATCCGCGCTCCTCGATCAATTCCACTAACGCCTCCCGTAGCAGTTTCTGCGTGCGCCTCACTCGCAAATTGCTCACCTGCCGTGACATATTGCGCCCCTTGTCTCATCTGAGACATACGGACCTGATTGATCCTTGTCTCTGCGCGTTCGTCCGCCTACACTGAGAATCAGACATGAGTGTTCATCTGAGACAATACGTCTCAATTCGGCCAATCTGTCAACAGGCTATCTGAACCATCCGTGACGGGTCCTGATCCACCGCATGCCGCGACAAAGAGGATGAGCGTCAGGTTGCCAACACCTATGCTTACAAAAGAGGAGTGTTCTCTGAAAGGAGCACAAGCAATGCATTCGTTCGCACGTCACCGCCACAGTGCTGCAGGTAATGCGCCGGCCAAAGAGACGAAAGGGCTGATCCTCACGGGAGGTTGGCGCTACGACCTGCATGTATGGCTCATCGATACCTTCTGGTTCCGTGGCAAGGGGCGCGAGCTGAGGCAGAGGGCCGCTACCTTGGCCCGCCTTCACCCCGGCGAGCAGGTGCTGGATGTGGGCTGCGGCACGGGAACGCTGGCGATGGAAGCGGCACGCCGCGTGGGCACATCGGGCCGCGTCGTCGGCATTGACCCTGGGACCGATCAGATCGCCCGTGCCCGCGTGAAAGCGGCTCGGCGCCACGTGCCCATCGAGTTCCAGGTTGGGGTGATCGAGCAGATCGATTTCCCTGATCAGACGTTCGATGTGGTGTTCAGCACGCTGATGATGCATCA
>DASVOW010000067.1:0-1984 GCA_036383155.1 Ktedonobacterales bacterium | reverse complement strand
GCGGCCCGGCGTCGGCAAGACGACGCTCTTGCGCGAGGCGGCGCGCGTGCTGGCCGATGAGCTGGGCAAGCGCGTGGTGGTGGTCGACACCTCCAACGAGATCGCCGGCGACGGCGACATCCCGCATCCGGGCATCGGGCGCGCGCGGCGCATGCAGGTGGGGCGCGTGGCCGAGCAGCACCGCGTGATGATCGAGGCGGTGGAGAACCACATGCCCGAGGTGATCGTCATCGACGAGATCGGCACCGAGTTGGAGGCGCAGGCGGCGCGCACGATTGCCGAGCGGGGGGTGCAGTTGGTGGGGACGGCGCATGGGCGCACCCTGGAGAACCTGCTGGCCAACCCGACGCTCTCCGACCTGGTGGGAGGGGTGCAGGCGGTGACGCTGGGTGATGAGGAGGCGCGGCGGCGTGGCACGCAGAAGACGGTGTTGGAGCGCAAAGCGCCCCCCACCTTCGATGTCCTCGTCGAGCAGGAGGAGCGCAATCTCGTCGGCGTTCACCTCGACGTGGCGGCAGCGGTGGATGGCTTGTTGCGTGGGGAGGCGCCACAGCGCGAAATGCGTGAGCGGCAGGCTGATGGCTCGATTCGCCGCTGGGTGGAGCGGGCGGTCGGGGCGGCTCGCGCCGATGGCGTGGGCTTGCCCTCACACGGCAGCCGCGACATTCGTGAGGTGCGGCGCGAGGAGCTGGCGCCACGGCGCTCTGGAGGACGGGGCGCTCTGGTGGGGCAGCGGCCGGCGTCGCCCTGGTGGGAAGAGCGGCGCGGCGCGACTTCGCCGGCACGCGGCATACGACCGTTCGATCCCAGCGCCAACCGGTGGCTTGACCCGGAGCTGGCGCGAGGGGCGGCGCTGCTCGATGGCGACGTTGAGGGTGATGCTGACGACGAGGATGCCCGCGAGGAGGCTGATGGGCAGCGCCCGCACACGGAGCTACCGGCAGGCGTGGTCTATCGGCGGCGGCGCATCTATCCTATTGGCGTCAATCGCAACCGGCTCGAACAGGCGATTCGTGAGCTTGGGGTTCCGGGGGTGATCAGCCGCGACGAGCGCGAGGCTGACGTGCTACTGGTGCTGAAGAGCCTCTATCGCAAGCAGCCCGATCAGATCGATGCGGCGCAGGCAGCCGGGATGCCGGTGTATGTGTTGCGCAGCTCCAGCGTGGACCGGCTGCGTGAGGCGGTCGCCGACATGTTTCGCCCGGATATCGCCCGCGCTAATCGCTCCAGTGAAATGAGCGCGGAGAGCGAAGGCCAGGAGTAGTCGCCAGGCATGTATGCGGGCGAAACCTGAGGGACACTCATACCGTAAAAATCTACGACGTGTAATTATTGAGCCCCGCGGAGTGCTGCTGGCACGGAAGCGGGGCCTATTTTGCGCTTGAGGAGGCTACGCGTGATCGAGGATATGCCCAATAGTGAGGAACAACAAGCACAAGCCTGGCGCAAGCGTATGCAAGCCAGCCCGTTTGCCAATCCACGCGGCCCGCTCGGCTGGGTCGCAGGACAACTGATGGCGCGGCTCTCGACGCAACGTAGCGAGTGGGGACTTTCGCTGCTCGATCTCCAGCCGGATGATCAACTGCTGGAGGTTGGCTTCGGGCCGGGCGTAGACATCCAGCGCGCGGTACGGGTTGTCACGGATGGCACTGTCGCTGGCGTGGACCCGTCGGCGACGATGGTATCCCTTGCCGGCCGGCGCAACCGTGCCGCCATTCGCACGGGGAAGGTGCAGCTTTATCAGGTGGCGATGCCTGGCCCACTGCCATTTCCCGATGGGGTATTCACCAAGATCTTCACAAACAACTCGTTTGCGTTTTGGGATGAGCCCGATGCGAGCCTGCGTGAGCTGAAGCGTGTGCTCCGCCCGGGTGGCCGGGTAGCGATCGTCGCGCAGCCGCTGTGGCTGAAGACACCGGCGGAGGCGCGGGCGTATGGGGAAACGGTGGCGCAGAAGCTTCGTGATACCGGATTCTCACGGGTG
>DASVOW010000066.1:0-6716 GCA_036383155.1 Ktedonobacterales bacterium | reverse complement strand
CCAACACACCACATCATCGCACTACACGTACGCGCTTTTTGAGATGTATCACACCCGGACGCCGTCAGACATATCCTAAGTCGCCGAAGGTGACATCGCTGCAAAAGCGAGGCCGCCCTCAGCCTAAAGAATCTTACGGCGATCCGAGCTTGCCCAGCAACAATGGATTGACGACATCGGGCTTGGCGCGCCCCTTGGTGCGCTTCATCACCTGCCCCACGAGGACTTGCAGCGACGAAGCCTTACCCGCCCTGTAATCCTCGACGGCTTTGGGATTCTCCGCGATGACCTCTTCCACAATGCGCTCCAGTTCGCCACTGTCACTCAGTTGGGCAATACCCTCGCGCTTGACGACTTCTCCCGGCATCTCGCCACTGGCGAACGCCTTCTCCAGCACTTCTTTACCTTGCTTGCCGCTGATCGTACCCTTCTCGATCAAGTCCAGCAACTCGGCCATACCGGCAGCGGAGACACGGCTCGCGCCAATGTCCAGGCCCTCGGCATTCAGCAGGCGGCGCAATTCACCCAGCACCCAGTTGGCTGCCGCCTTCGGTCGCGCTGCCGCATCCGTCGGCTTGCCCGCCGCAAGCACAGCCTCGTAATAGTCCGCCAGCGCCCGCTCAGCCGTCAGTTGCTCGGCATCCTGCTCCGAGAGACCAAACGCCTCCTCAAACCGATGCTGCCTGGCATCCGGCAGTTCCGGCAACTCCGCGCGGACGCGCTCGACCCACTCACGGCTAATGATCAGGCGTGGCAGATCCGGCTCAGGGAAATAGCGATAGTCGTCGGCATACTCTTTGACACGCTGCGAGACCGTGATACCCTTGTCCTCGATCCACCCACGCGTCTCCTGCACAATCGTGCCCCCAGACCGCAGCACTTCGATCTGGCGTTGTACCTCATAGTTCAGCGCTCGCTCCACCGCACGGAATGAGTTCATATTCTTGATCTCGGTCTTGACGCCAAACTCCTGCTGGCCACGCGGGCGCACCGAGATGTTCGCATCGCAGCGTAGTGCCGCCTCCTCCATCTTGCCAGAGCTCACCCCAAGATACAGCAGGATGGTGCGCAGCTTCTCGATATACAGCCGCGCTTCTTCCGCGCTCCGCATGTCCGGCTCACTGACGATCTCCATCAGCGGCACACCCGCCCGGTTGAGGTCCACCAGCGTGTAGCTGCCGCCACGTGCGTTGCGATGCGTCAGCCGCCCCGTATCCTCCTCCAGGTGCACGCGCGTTATGCCAATGCGCTTCTCCTGCCCGTCCAGGTTGATAGTGAGGTAGCCGTTGCGGCTCAGCGGCAGATCATACTGCGAGATCTGATAGCCCTTGGGCAGATCAGGATAGAAGTAGTTCTTGCGGTCGAACTTGGAATACTCCGGGATCTCGCAGTTCAGTGCCAGTGCCGTGCGAATGGTGTAATCGACGGCCTGCTCATTGATCACCGGAAGCACGCCAGGGTACCCCATGCACACTGGACAACAGTGCGAATTTGGCGCTGCGTTGGCGTAGTCCGCGAAGCAGCTACAAAACATCTTGCTGGCGGTCAACAGTTGCGAGTGGACCTCCAGCCCGATGACGATCTCATAGTCCACCGCCGACGGGGCGGTAGCGGAAACGGTTGCCATATATCAAATACCTCTAGTACAGACAGATAATAAACCAGGAAGCGAAAGCGCCCATTAACTGTGCTTCTGCACGAAGCGACCGATGCGCGTTAGCGCCTCCTCGATCTTGTCATGTGCCGTGCAGTAGGTGCAGCGCACGTAGCCCTCGCCCGCCGTGCCAAACGCGCTACCCGGCACCACCGCCACACGCTCCTCATAAAGCAGCGTCTCGGCGAAATCATCCGAGGTCATGCCCGTCCGCGCTATCGATGGGAAAGCGTAGAAAGCGCCCCGTGGCTCGTAACACGTCAGGCCGATACGATTGAAGCCATCCACGATCAGCGTGCGGCGCTCGTTATAGCTCGCCACCATCGCCCGCACATGCTCCTCGCCGTGTAGCAGCGCCTCAAGCGCCGCCGCCTGGCTCATCGTCGGCGCGCACATAATGGCATACTGATGCACCTTGAGCATCGCCTCCAGGATATGCGTGGGCGCGCAAACATAGCCCACACGCCAGCCGGTCATCGCATACGCCTTCGAGAAGCCATCCACCAGGATCGTCCGCTCGCGCATCCCCGGCAGGGCCGCAATCGAAACGTGCTCCTCGCCATAGACCAGCCTGCTATACACCTCGTCGCTCAGCACCACCAGATCGTGCTCCACGGCGAGCTTGCCGATCTTCTCCAATTCCTCGCGCCCGATCACCGCGCCTGTTGGATTGTTGGGGTTGCCAAGCAAGATCACCTTCGTGCGCGGCGTCAGCACCGCCTCGATCGCGCTCGCCTTGACCTCAAACTGATCTTCGACAGCAGTAGGCACAGGCACAACCTTGCCCCCGGCAAACACCACATCGGCCTCATACGCGACATAGCCGGGATCAGGTGTCACCACCTCATCGCCCTCGTCGAGCAGGGCGCGCATCGCCGCGTCAATCCCCTCGCTCACCCCGACCGTCACCATCACCTCACTGCGCGGATCGTAGGTCACCCCGTAGCGCCGCTCGATCAGATCGGCGATCGCCTGTCGCAGTTCCAACGTGCCATAGTTGGAGGTGTAATGCGTGTCCCCGCGCTGGATTGAGGCGATACCTGCCTGGCGAATATTCTCCGGCGTCACGAAGTCCGGCTCACCAACACCCAACGAAATGACATCAGGCATCGACGCCGCTATATCGAAGAACTTGCGAATGCCCGAAGGCTTGACTGCGCGCACTCGGCGCGAGAGCAGCTCGCGCTTCACCAGGCTCTCCATATCGCCCCCTCTTCACCAGCACATACGCGGGCACACAGGCATCACCCACACCTGCATTATCGCCGCACACAGTCTGGCATCATCACAATATCTATCAAGAGCACTATAGCACATCTAACAGCGCACGCCGGGCAGCACATTGTGCGGCACATTGTATCGACAGAATTGCGTCTCACACCCTGCAACTTCCGCCCCCCACCCGCGTACTCTCTTCAGAAGCACAAGCGAGGCCACAAACCATCAACCAACACACTGACACCCGTATGGAACACGTTCATCTGAAGCAGCCCGCGCAGCGGGACATTCAGGTACAGATAACCAGTACAGGAGCATCCCGCATGTACAACTATAATCAGCGCAATCGCCTATCCAGCCCCACCGTGCTCGGCATCGACGAGCGCTGGGAGCGCGTCCTCTGCTACGTCTTCGGCTGGGTGAGCGGCCTGATCTTCCTCGTCATCGAGTCGCGGAATAGCACTGTGCGCCGCCACGCCTGGCAGTCTCTCGTCGTCTTCGGCACACTGAACCTGCTCGGAGTCATTATCGGGCTGTTCGGCGGCCTCCTGTCGCATATTTGGCTGATTGGCCCGCTCTTTGGCCTTGGCTTCGGTCTGATCAGCGGCCTGATCGGACTCGTGTCGTTTGTGCTGTGGATCCTGCTCATGGTGCTGGCCTTCATGAGCCCCGAGACCTTCGTTCGCGGCCCGCGCAGCACCTACGTCTAGCCACAATCAATCTGCCGCAACCGGCACCCGTTCGGTTGCGGCAGACGCGTCACCATCCCTCGCCACTGGCTGCCAGTTCCAGCCAGCGCTCACCCACATGCGCGTAGGCCAGTATCGCCCCCTCGCGGATGCCCCGTTTGCGCACGCGCAGCCTATCCACCCCAACTCGTTCCATCGCCGCCAGCAACACGATACCACCAGCCCCAAGCAGACGCGCCCGCGCCTCCTCGACGCGAAACGTCTCCGTGATCTGTGCGGCTTTCATCGCCCGCAGCAGATCGAGCAGTTGCATGAGCCGCTCTCGTGTCAATTCCCGCAAGAGCGCCCCATTACCGCCGTTCACCGCGCCATTCCCACTCGGAGCCAGTTCCGCCGGGTCAGTTGGCGGAAACGCTTTCGCACCGAGATACGCCAGCGTCGTAGCCGTCCCGCCACACGCGATGAGTTGACTCACCGGCAGCGGCGGATTGAGCGCATCCAGCGCCTCTCGCACCGCATTGTGAGCCCGTGCCAGCTCCTCCGCACTCGGCGGATCAGCCGGCGCATACCGGTCATGCACCGCGCCGGAGCCAAGTGGCAGCGAGACACGCCACTCAACCCTGCTTCCTTCGCCAACGACAATCTCCATGCTTCCCCCGCCAACATCGAGCACGGCGCGCCTCGCATCGACGGCCTTACCCTCAGACACCCCGTCGAGACCACTCGTCGCCCCCCAATACGTCAGCGCCGCCTCCTGCTCGCCAGACACCATCTCCAGCACAACCCCCGTCTCCACCCGCACCCGCTCGATGAACTCCGCGCCGTTGCGCGCCGCGCGCACACCCTCCGTCGCGATGCCCAGCACCAGAGTCGCGCCGTGCTGGCGTGCCACTTCCGTCTGGTGCTGAATCACACTAATCGCGCGCTGCATGCGTTCCGGTCCAAGCGCGCCGCTTGCGCTAACATCCGCCCCCAATCGCACTAGTTCTAGCTCGTCGGCCAGATAGTCCAGATCATATCCATCTGGAGTGGGCCGCCCCACCGTCAGGTGTATCGTATTGCTGCCAACATCGATTGCGGCCAACGGCTGTGACGATAGCATCACGATACTCTCCATCCCTTCGTCAACTGTATCCTTGCGCCCTACCCTCGCGTGTCCGTCCAGCTCTGCCGGATCTCAGTGACAGGCACTCGCATTGTAGTCGCAGACATATGACCATTGAAGGAAGTATACCTTATTGCGCCCGCCATCACCTTGACGTAGAGCAGCAAAACGGGATAGGCTGAAGTGAGCGCACCAGCATAAACAAAATACGGGCGACACACGTAGAATTGAGCGGGCGTCATATGAGCAAGGCAAGCTAAGACTTACAGAACAACTGCGGCGAGCGCCGCGCAGGAGTGTGGATGGCATACGTGGGGGATGCAGAACAACAAATTATAGGAGACGACACACCAGCAAGCACAGTTGCAGAAGCGCGTCCTTCGCCTCGTCTAGAGGGGCTTGTAGTCGCGATAGCACAAGGCTTCTTCGAGGTCTCCGCCAGCAACCAGACCTACCTCTGCACCCTGCGTGGACGCCTGCGTAGCACCCGCTCACCCCGCGCGGAATCGCTCCAGCGCACACAGACATTCAAGCGCGGACGCTCCGCACCCGTTGCTTCTCAGTATCGCCAGGCCACCAATGGTAAGCGAGAGGGCGCACTCGCGACCACCGAAACGGAAGATTCGCCGGTGCGCATCGCGCCGGGAGACAACGTGCTCTTCACCCCGCTAGGGATGGGTCAGGGGATCATCGAGGAAGTGCTGCCGCGCCGCAGCGTTCTGTCGCGAGCACGTAGCGAAGCCGGCGGCGAACACGTCATGCTTGCCAATCTGGACCATGCTGTGCTGGTCTTCGCCGTGCAAGACCCAACGCCGCACTTCGGCATGCTCGACCGCTACCTCTCGCTCTGCGAGCACGCCCATACCGACGTGACCATCTGCCTCAACAAAGTAGACCTCGGCATCCCGGAAGACGTGCAGCGAGCAATAGAAAACTACAGAGCGCTAGGATACTACGTACTGACGACCAGCGCGGCACAGACCAGCGGCATAGACATCCTCCGCGAGCGCCTGACCGGGCGCACATCGCTGCTCACCGGCCCCTCTGGTGTCGGCAAATCATCCCTCATAAATGTCCTCTTGCCGGAGGCTCGCCAGCGCACGGCGGCGATCAGCGAGGCGACCGGCAAGGGGCGCCACACCACGACCGGTGCACGTCTACTCCCCCTTCCCGGCGGCGGCTGGCTGGCCGACTCCGCTGGCATCCGCGAGCTAGCGCTGTGGAACGTCGCATCCGACGAGTTGCCAGGAACATTCATCGAGCTACGCCCGTTCGTCGATCAGTGTGAATACGAAGACTGCGACCACTCCCCCAACGCCGAAGGCTGCGCCTTGCGTCAAGCCCTCACCGACGGCCACATCACGCCCGAGCGCTTCGCCGGCTTCGAGCGCCTCCTCGCCGAAGCGCTAGATACAGAGCAGGCGGAATATTCCCAGCACGGACGGACTATTCGACGCTAGAAGCCTTTCCCTCTTTGGCGCTTGCTTACCAAGCGCCAGGGAGTCATAGATGCGATAAATGCATACGAGCAGGGACGAGCACGCCAGCAGTAATAACACCAGCTGAATCTACACTGTTCGGCAAGTTGAATGCGGACGAGCCAGACGCCCCTCTACCCCTTGCGCGGGTGCTTCGTCTCAGCGCGCGCCCTGCCCGACGCACTCTTTCCCTGGCTCACCTTCTTGCGGTCCACGTTTTCCACGCTCGGAACCTGCCGCAGTTCCTTGAGGGCCGCGTTGAGTTGCTCGGGACGATGAATTTCGAGCGTAGCAGTGATGATGGCCCGATGCTGCGCCGGCTTGGTCACGGTGTTGACCTTGAGCATATTGATTTTCAGACCCGTGATCACGCCCGTCACATCCGCTAGCAGTCCAGTGCGGTCGAGCGCCTCGATCACAATAGGCGCGCGGAATGTCTCCTGGCCGTCGAGTTTCGGCCACTCGACTGCCACTGCCCGCTCTGGCTCTCGCTGCAGCAGGTGCAGCAAGTTGGGGCAATCCGCGCGGTGAATGACGACCCCCCGTCCGCGCGTAATGAACCCCATCAGCTC
>DASVOW010000065.1:0-5561 GCA_036383155.1 Ktedonobacterales bacterium | reverse complement strand
CGGAACCGCTGGCAACATCTGCACATATACCTGGATGGGTGGTGATCCGCGCTTCCACGACATCCATCCAACAAACCTCGGCTATCGAAAAATTGCAGATGCGGTGGAGTCGGCGCTGGGCCTGCCGGGGACGAATTCGCTGATGGACACGAGCCCCGTAACGCCTACACGCATCGCGGCGCTTATGGTAACGCCATATGTCGCAGCCTTCTCGCGACGATCTCCGCTGCTTGGCGCGGCTTGAACGGGCGCGCTACGCGAGCCTGGTGACCCACACGCAGACCCTATTGCATGACGATGACACACGAGTGAGAGCGGGAGGCGACGATGTTCAACACACCAGGATGGCGGATCTTTCGATTGATTGGCCTGGGGGGCTTGGTAATCCTTGAGGGACTGTCAGTGCTCAGCGCCATGCTCAACATTGTCTTCTTGCCCATCGGCTCGATTTACCCCAATGTCGCCTCGGTCGCCGTCCTCATCCTGCCGGCCATCGTTGGCGCTTTCTCGCGGCGCCTGGAGGTAGCTATCGTGCTGGCCGTGACACCCTTCCTCGTGCTCGCCCTGGTCTACACCACCGTCTACGCCCCCGTGTGGAACATTGACCTCTTCCAGCTTGGCGAGATGGCGCGGCGCGTGGCGGGCGCCATGTTCCTGTTCGGCGGCCTGGGCGCCTTTGGTTGGATGGTGCGCAACATCTTCCTGCGCACATACTACAGTCGTCTCGCAAAACCAGCATAGTGTTGCGCGGATCGAGCAGACCGTGGCTAGTCGTCTGATGTGGGACGGCGGCGACGTTCCAGCCACGCCTGGATCGATGCTTCGCCGCCCTGCGCACCGGGCCGGTAATACTGGCGGTCGCGCAGTTGCTCCGGCAGGTAGTCTTGCAGGCGCTGCGGTGGGGGTCGCGAGGGATCGTTCGGGTCGGGCTGCCCGCCGTAGTCGTCGTGCGCGTATTTGTAACCCTTGCCATAGTCCAGGTCCTTCATGAGGCGAGTGGGCGCGTTGCGCAGGTGCAGCGGAACCGGATCGTTGCGCGTTGCGCGCACATCCTCGACAACTGCTCCATAGGCCGCGTAGAGCGCGTTGCTCTTGGGCGCCGTCGCCAGATGCACCACCGCCTGGGCCAGCGCCAACCCGCACTCCGGCATACCAATGAAGTGGGCCGCCTGCTGTGCGGCGACACACACCAGCAGCGCCTGCGGATCGGCCATGCCGACATCCTCGCTGGCAAAGCGGATCAGCCGCCGCACCACGTAGAGCGGATCTTCGCCTGACTCCAGCATGCGCGCCAGCCAGTAGAGCGCGGCGTCGGGGTCGGAGCCGCGCAACGACTTATGCAGCGCCGAGATCAGGTTGTAATGTTCCTCGCCTGACTTGTCGTAGAGCAGCGCGCGGCGCTGCACCGCTTCCTCGACAGCGGCAAGATCGACAGCCCGCCCACCATCTGCGCCTTCGGGGGCGATGCTCGCCGCCAGCTCCAGTGCGTTGAGTGCCGTGCGCGCGTCCCCATTGGCGAAGTTTGCCAGATACCCCAGCGCCCCATCCGTCGCGCTGAGTTGTTGTGTGCCAAGCCCGCGCTCGGCATCGTTCAGCGCGCGCCGCAGCAACGTCAGCACGTCGTCGTCGGTCAGCGCGTTGAGGGTAAAGACGCGCGACCGCGAGAGCAGCGCGGCGTTGACCTCGAACGAGGGGTTTTCGGTGGTGGCGCCGATAAGTGTGACAGTGCCGCGCTCGACATGCGGCAGAATGGCGTCCTGCTGCGACTTGGAGAAGCGATGAATCTCGTCGATGAAGAGGATGGTGCGGCGTCCGGTGGCACGCAGCAATTTGGCGGCATCGTCTACCACGCGGCGCAGATCGGCCACCCCGGCGGTGACCGCGCTCAGCGCCACGAAGCGCGCTTTCGTCGTCTGGGCGACCACAGCCGCCAGCGTCGTCTTGCCGCTGCCCGGTGGCCCCCACAGGATCATCGAGGGAACGACGTCGCTCTCGATGCCGCGCCGCAATGCCTTGCCCGGCCCGAGCAGATGCTGCTGCCCGACGATCTCGTCCACAGTACGCGGGCGCATGCGCGCGGCGAGGGGACGGGCGCCATCCGGCGTCTTGTCGTCCGCTTCGGGTATGGCCTGCGGCTGCGCGCCACCAGGACGTGACGAGCCAGCCTTCCCGCGACTGGAGCGCCCATTCGCCGCTGCCGCTGTCTCGTCGCCCCCATCGATCTCGCCAAAGAGCGATGCTTGCCGCTCGTCATCGTGCATGCGTTCTCTTCTCCAGCATTGCCTCAGCTCAAGCCGAGGCGAGCGCGCATCTGCTCCAGAGTATCCGTCCCCGCGTGGCGCAACAACTCCGCGAGCGCATCTCCGTCACGTTGGTTCATCGCCGCGATCATATCGTCAGGCAGTGTGCCAAAGCGACCCTCCAGCACGAGACGCAGAGCCTCGCGGCGGTCACGCTCCACCGCAAGATCGTGCATGACCTCTCCAATGTTAGATTCTTTCAGCAAATCGTCGAGCATAAGATTTCCCCTCAAAGCCGCAACCAGATCAACTTTCCCCAGGCGCACGCCGGCCAGTGTGATCAGCAGGCCGATCAGATCGCTCCGCTCGGCACGTGGCAGCGGCGCGTCGGCCAACCGCTCCGCGACGGCGACCGCCGATGTGGGTGTGATGTTTGCCATCAAGCTCGCCAGCGGCCACAACTGATAGTAATGAGTGTCGAGCACCAGCTCAGGCGGCAACTCCCACAATTTTACCACGTCGTAGGTAAACTCCAGCCGTCGCTCCTTTCCCCACAGCATTTGCAGCGGCGGCATAACCAGCGCAGCCGTTGGGCGAAGCACCACCACGATGGTACGCACGTACACGGCGGGATCGACCTCGCCCTGCGCCCGCCGCTCTCGCCGTTCGCGCAGCCAGAGTCGTAGAGCGTATTCGACCAGACGCTCGGCAAGATCCACCTCGGCCCGGGTTTGAAGCTCGATGTGGAGCAGCCCTTTGTGGCGAGACGCTCCCACGTTCTCGCCTGAGCCATCGGGCGCATCCTCCTGCTGTCCCGCATCGAAGGTAACGGCCCAGACCAGATCAGCCAGGCGTGTTGTCGCCGGCAACTCAGTTGGCAATGCCGCCTCGAATGTCACATCGGGAGCGATTAGCGCCAGGAAGCCATCGTGTGCGGTCTCCAACAGCTTCTTGAGGGCGGCATCATATTCGGAAGGCGAGCGTTTGGGCGGTGTAGGCGGCGTAGATTGCATGCTACTCCTCATCTGAGTCCCCAAAAACAAGCGGCTTTACCCCAGTATAGCATGCGAGCGGTGGTCTTTTGCTGGATAGAGAGCATGACTATTTCGTTGACACGGCAGCAGCCGCCCGGTATGCTGGTCCGGGCGACCTCGGTCGCTCCATCGTCGTTCGCCGGGTGGCGAACATGATCAGGACGATTTCGAGGATAGAAGACGTGAGCATACAGACGCAACCACCAGAGACGTCGGTCGCGACCGCCGCGCGCACCGTGCGTAGCAGGCCGCCGTTGCTGCTAGACATCTATCGCGGCGCGGTGCATGGTGACTATTCGCGGCACCTTGGCGTGGCCGGATATCTGACGCAGGCGGTGTGCAGCTTCATCCCCATCTATGGGCAGCTCTGCGCCGTGCGCGACCTCATCGCCGATCTTGCCAAGCGCGACCGGCTCGGCGCTCTGCTCAATTTCCTCGCGCTTGTTCCAGTGGTGGGCGGCTTCCCCAAGACGCTGCGCATCCTGGGCGAAATGATGCGCCTCATGAGCAACGTCCGCGACAGCCTGCGGACATCGTAGCCCGCCGTGGCATACCATAGTGCCCGTCCGCCGATGTCTCTGGAGGTGCTACAATAGCTTCCATGAAGAAAGTGCACGTCGAGCGCATCTTTTTGATCGGGCCAACCGGCTCTGGGAAAACGACCGTCGGCGCCAACCTGGCCGATCTGCTCGGATGGTCCTTCGTCGATATAGATGAGGTCATCGTCAAAACCAGCGGCAAGAGTATACCCGACATCTTCGCCTACGAGGGCGAGGCGCGCTTTCGCGACCTGGAGAGCGCAGCCCTGCGGCGTGTGGCTGATGACGTGCATGTGGTAGTGGCGGCCGGCGGCGGCGTAGGTGAGCGCCCCGAAAACCTGGAGCGTCTGCATGCCACCGGCTGGGTCGTCGCGCTGGATGCCGCCCCCGAAACGGCGCTGCGCCGCCTCATGCTCGCTGCGCGGGCGACTGGCATCCCCATAGCCCAGGCCCGCCCGATGCTCGCCAGTGGCGCACCACTCGCGCGCCTCCGCACGCTCTATGACCGGCGGCGCTCCTGGTACGTGGACGCCGACGAATCGATCCCAACCGATACCAGCAGTGCCGAGCTCGTGGCTGCCCGCATCGTCGCCGGCTTGATCATGCGCAGTAGGTTGCCAACCGACGATGTCACCGTGCGGACGCGGCATGTTGCGACGGCGAATGGTGGTGGGTACGATGCAATTGTCGCCTGGGGTGGACTCAAGACTATCGGTGACCAACTAACCTCACTGCGCCTGCCGCCACGGCTCCATATCGTCGCGGATGCGACTGTCGCCGCGCTCTATGGTCCCTTCATTCAGGAGAGCCTGCGCGGCTCTGGCTTCGAGCCGGAACTGCTGACCGTGCCATCCGGCGAAGCCAGCAAATCGCGCGAGCAGCTTGCGCGCATCCACGACTGGCTCATCGAGCGTCGCGGCGAGCGTGCGGAGGCAGTCGTCGCGCTGGGCGGCGGGGTCATCGGCGATTTGGCTGGTTTTGCAGCCGCTACCTACCTGCGTGGAGTGCCGCTGATCCAGGTGCCGACATCACTGCTCGCTCAGGTGGACGCGTCCATCGGTGGCAAGGTCGCGATAGACCACCCAAGCGGCAAGAATCTCATCGGCGCGTTCCACCAGCCGCGCATGGTGCTAGCCGATCCGGCGGTGCTGCTTACTCTGCCGCCGCGTCAGCGCATCGAGGGCTGGGCCGAGGTCATCAAGCATGGTGTCGCGCTGGACGGCGCATACTTCGAGCGACTGGAGCGCGAGGCAGACGATCTCTTCATGCTCTACCCGCCGTCGGTGACGGATGTCGTCGCCGGCTCGGTGGCGCTGAAGGCTGGCGTGGTCGAGGGCGACGAGCGCGAGAGCGAGGGTGGGCGCCGCCATCTGCTCAACTACGGCCACACCATCGCCCACGCCATCGAGTCCGTTGCCGGTTACGGCTCCTGGCTGCATGGCGAAGCGGTGGCCGCCGGCATGGCGGCGGAGGCACGGCTCGGTGCGCGGCTCGGCATCACCCCAGCCGAGGTGGTCGAGCGGCAGGAAGAGCTGTTCGTGCGTTTCGAGCTGCCCACCGACCTCGAAGATATCTCAGCTCCAGCGCTGTTGCGCGCCGCCCTGTGGGATAAGAAAGTGCGCGGCGGCAAGGTGCGTTGGGTGCTGCCGACAGGATTGGGCAGCGCCACCCTCGTGAGCGACATCGCTGAAGATGATGTGCGTGCCGCCCTCCTCGAAAGCGGCGCCGTGGATGACGAGCCTCCCTCA
>DASVOW010000064.1:0-5092 GCA_036383155.1 Ktedonobacterales bacterium | reverse complement strand
AGGTCGGGGGCAATCGCCGCGAGACGGTTGACGGCGCCGCCTTCCAGATCTGTCGCCACGAAGAGCGGGATCGACGCTCGCGCCTGCATCGCCCGCACCCAGGCGCGCGCCTGTGGCACCGTCTGAATGTTTGCCCCATACAGGATCACCGAGCCGACGTGGTCACGTGAGATCTCGTCGAGCATCCACGGCTGCAACTTCTTCTCACCCCAGAATGAGATCTGTATCATCTGGCCGATCTCTTCTTGCAGCGACATGTGGGCGATGAGCGAATTGACGTACGAGACCTCAGCCACATGGCGGGCGTTCGGTGACACGGCGGCTACTTCCGGCGGGACGGCGGTGACCGTCGGGCTAGAGGCGCTATGGGCAGACGTTCTCCCCGAGGTGCGGCCAGCCTGGGCGTCAAAGGATGTGAGCATGCGCAGCAGCGGAACGGCGACGACGATGCAGAGCAATGCCGCCATCCCGTACACGACTACCGCCCGGTGGCGCTGGGATGTGCTCGTGCTGTCCTCGGTACGTTGCGCACTATGGCGCACGTTATCCATGGTGGCTCCCTAATATCCCTTACGCCCATCCACGTCAGGCGCATCCATCCTGCGTCCTTCCCTGTTGGCCGGCATCGCGACAGACGCAACACCGCGTCACGGAACAAATCGCACATTGCGTACCAAATGCGTCCGTTTGGCCTCATCGCTGGCAGGTAGAGACCTGGAGGGCATCACGTGATGCGGCTGGTTGGCCTTGAGGCGCGGGCGGAAGTCTTTCGCAACCGACACTTGTGTGTGTCGTATGATAGTTACACCACCATCCTGCTGCTATCCTGAGGATGGCGCGGTCGACGAAGGGGAATGACAATGGCGTCGAGTGCGAAGGCACCCCTGGTTGGGAATATCCAGGGTGCCGCGCTGATAGATCTTGTGATTGCTCGTGTCTGCGACGATCCCACCTGCATCGCCGGTTTGTATGGGGAGCTTTTGCCAGGCCGCGCCCGCCCCGTCCCGCCTGATGTGCTCGAAACGCTCACGTTTCCTGGGGGCAAGTCGCTCTCGCCGAGCCTCAAGCGCTGGCTCGCCTTCGATGCCTCCTGGCTGTACGATCTCGGCTGGTTTGCCGCCCCCGACGAATTCACCTTTACTCCCCGACCTCTGGATGAGATCGTCGAGGAGGAATTCGGCTGCTGGGGAGATACGGTCGCCCCCCTTGACGGGCGGCTACAAGAGTGCTTCCTGCTGCCCCGTGGCACCGAAGCGCACCGTCTATATGCCGTCTGTGAGCCGGACGCCCTGGGCGAATATCCCGTGCTGGTCGTCGAAACCGGTGATGTTCCCTACGTCGGCATTATGTATCCTGGATTCGATGTCTTCATGGCCGATGAGGCCGGCCTACTTCACATTATTTCGTCAGACGACATCGATACGTGTGAGGCGCTTTTCGACGATCCACGCTATGCCCCGCGTATGAAGCAACACGCGGCTCACCTCTTCCGTGGGAAGCAGGGTGTGGAATGCTACGACGCCGAGTGGGATGCGCCCTAGCCACAAACAGGCCCAGCCGACCAGACATAGCCATCCTGCGTATGTAGAACACGCTGGCTTGTCGATCGGCTGAACATCTATCGAACGCGAGGCTAGTGGAAGCTAGTAGCCGCGAGCTGCGGCCTTCGCCATGGCCTTGCGCGCCTTGCGGGCGCGGGCCTCAGCCTTGCGCTTGCGCTTCACGCTGGGCGGCTCGTAGTGCTGGCGGCGCTTGGCCTCGGAGAGCACACCATCTTGCTGGACCCGGCGGGTAAAGCGTTTCAATGCGACTTCGAACGAGTCGCCGTCCCTAATCACAATCTCACTCACGCTTGGGTTGTGCAGCCGGGCTGACGTTGAAATGCGTATCCCAGACTGCCACTCCTTTCTCTGCTGCTGCTATATTGTGCTTCTGCTGCTACATCCTATGACAGCATGGTGCACGAGCGCGTATTGTGCTGAATCGCGCATACTGCCATACGTTAAGAGTACCACACCGTGTCCACGCTGCATAGAGGCATGCGGCTGAACCGATGTGGCTAGTGCCTATCACAACACTACAGTATATCGCATGTATGGCGAACCGTCGCGACAGACTGCCCCATTCGCCTCAGCGCAGCTCCCACAGCTCCGCGCCCGAGTCCCCCGTCGTGCGCGCGACACGCCCCTCGCGTTCCAGCTTATACAGATGCGCGGTGACGGAGAGCGCGGCCACGGGGTGCAGCGCGGGATCGACATCGGCGTAGATCGCGGCGACGAGCGCATCCACCGTGCGCGGCCCCTGCGCGAGTCCCGCGATCACCTGCGCCTCGCGCTCGTTGCGGTGCTGGATGTAGTGCTCCAGCAGGGCGCGTGGCTGCTCGATCAGCGGGCCGTGCGCAGGGAGGATCAAGCGCGGATCGAGCGCGAGCAGCCGCTGCAGTGACGCCATGTAGTCGGCGAGATTGCCCTCCGGCGGCGCGATGACGACCGTCCCGGTGCCCGCCACGAGGTCACCCGCGAAGATTGCGCCCGCGTCCTCCAGCAAGAAACAGAGATGATCGAAGCGATGCCCAGGCGTATGCAGCGCGCGCAGTATGCGGCCCGCGACCGTGATCGTCTGGTCGTCGGCGAGTGATTCGTCGGCGTCGGGTGAGCCTTCGCGGCTCCATGCGTAGATGCGCGCTCCCGTGAGCGAGCGCAAGCGTGCCGCACCCTCGACGTGATCGGGATACCCGTGCGTGATCAGGATGGCGTTGAGGCCGCCGTGAGCCGTAGCAGCCGCGGCTATCGTGGCGAGGTGCGACTCAATCGCCGGACCGGGGTCGATGACGACGCACCCGCCCGGCGGCCCGGAGACGAGAAATGTGTTCGTGCCGGGGCCGGTCATCACGGATGGATTGGGCGCGAGGATGTAGCCGACCCACGCAGGCAGTTTCGCGGTATCTATCGTATCCATGGCTCACGCACCCTCACCCTTCATTCATTCCTCATCCGGTAGCAAGATGACCTGCTGGCCGTCTCGCTCGACCACACGTGGCATGATGGTGCGCGGCGGCGCGCCGCTGAAGCGCTCGCGCGCGGCGGCGACACTGGCGAGACCGCTGAGCGCGCGCAACTGATGGATGGTGGCGAAGACCAGCGTGAAGTCGCCTGCTTCGTAGCGTGCCAGCGCCTCCTCGGGGGAGATCCAGGCGCCCGCCGTCGTCTCCAGTTGATCGTGGGCGGCCTCCTGCCTGGCCGGCATCTCCGTCAGGAAGAAGTGCGTATCGAATCGCTTGGGAAACGTGAGTGGGGTAATCCAGTGCGCCCAGTGGAGCAGCTCGTCGGTGGCGAGCGTCAGCCCCTCACGGGTTCCCAGGTCGCCGAGCGTGAGCGCATCATTGATGAGCGCGTCGCGATAGGCGGCAAAGCGCGAGATATCGCCCGGCTCGATGCTGAGCGGGGCGTTACCGCGCCGCGCAACCAGCACACCTGCCTCCTCGAAGCATTCCCGTATGGCTGCGGCGCGGAAGCCGGTGCCCAGCGCCGTCGCCGCGCTCTCCACGGGCGCGCAGAGCGCGGGATTGCGCTCGGCCTCGATGTCGGAGGGCTTGACCGAGCCGCCAGGGAAGACAAAGGCATCCGGCACAAACTCGCTGCGGACGTGGCGTCGCACCATGAAGACCTCGATGCCCCCACCCTCCCGCTCGCGTGCGAGCACAACAGCTGATGCGGGCCGGGCTGTCACGGGACTTTGCTGGGACATGCGATCCTCCATCTTGACACGCTACGATCTTCTATGCTGGCTCATACCCTTACCGCGCGACTAACCTTGTGACGAGCAGCCGGAACGCGCTGCAATCATCGTATCATATCGATGCTGGGGTAGAGGCGTGCGGCGGAACGCTATGCAGATGTTCGCCAGGGTGCTGCGGCGCTTGACATGATGGCGCACCTGCACTACCGTATGGCATGCGAGAGCAGCGCCGATGCCATGCGCGCGAAGCACAGCGGAGAAACGTCGTAGGAGTGGATATGCAGCAGGCACAAGAACGTCAACGGCAGGTAAGGCGCGAGGCCCAGCACTACGGCTTGCTGGTCGGCTACGCGGGCGGCGTCCTTGCCGTGCTCCAGGTGAGCGTGGGCGGCGCGGCTGCATATGAGAATCAGGCGACGATACTCTCATTGCAGCGCTCGCTGGTGAATCTCTCCCTCGGTGGCGGCGCGAATCCCATCCCAGCCGTGCAGCAATTGGGTCCGATGTGGACGCTGGTCGGCCTGATGTCCTTCCTGATCTTCTGCGCGACGCTCTGGCTCTGCGGCATCGCCGGTCGCCTTGCCACGATCGCGACCGGCGATCGTAGCGCCGGTCGCATTGCCGGGAGCCGCGCCGCGCTGGTCACCGGCGGCATCTGGATTCTCGCGTCGCTGCTCGCGGCAGGACTGTTTCACGCGGATGGCGGCTTCTCATGGCTGCTCGCGACCATTGTCGTGCTGATGGTGTCGCCCGCGGCGCACATGCCAAGTGTCTTGCTGACGGCTCCCAGCGGTCAGTTTCTCGTTGCCCATCTGGCGATACTCGCGATCACGCACCTGATCGCGCTATTGATCACCTGGGGCCTCGGCGCACTCGCCGGGGGTATCGGCGCCAACACGGCCCCACTGCGCTCATTTGCCGCTCCCGGCATGCCACCTTATTATGCAGCACCGATGTATCCTCCGCAGGTGGCAGCATATCCGCCACAGGCCATGCCGTATTACCCACCCGCCTCTCTGCCATACCCGCAATATCCACAATATCCACAATACCCGCAACAGCCGTACTATCCGCAGTATCCACAATATCCGCCGGTCGCCTATCCTCCGAATCAGGATGCCCCGCCTGCGGATAATCCCCCTGTGCCACCCGCTCCGGTCGCGGAGTGAGTCTGGCGCCAGACGTCTCTAGCATCTTGTCAAACGAGCAGGCATAGCGTACCATGCAAATGCCGGTGGCTCATCCGCTGGCATAGCGATGCGCGTATTCGCTTCATCATGCGATGAAGCAGCACGCACGGAGGAAGGGATATGCAACAGCAGTCCGGAAATCCAGCAGTACGGCAGGGACTGAT
>DASVOW010000063.1:0-1568 GCA_036383155.1 Ktedonobacterales bacterium | reverse complement strand
TGAAGCGCGAGGCCAGCAAGACGACGGCGATGCCGATGGGCACGTTGATGAAGAGATCCCAGCGCCACGAGACCCAGGCGGTGAGCATCCCACCGAGGATCAAGCCGATCGAGCCGCCAGCACTGGAGACCGCGGTGAAATAGCTGAGGGCGCGATTGCGCTGCGGCCCCTCTGGGAAGCTGATCATGAGCAGGGCCAGCGCGCTGGGCGCCGCGAGGGCCGCCCCAATCCCCTGCACCGCACGTGCCGCGACGAGCCAGCCAGCAGAAGTCGCCAGGCCGCCGGTGACTGAGGCCAGCGTAAAGAGTGTGACCCCGCCGATGAAGAGGCGCTTCCGGCCGAAGAGATCGCCCATGCGCCCGCCGAGCAGCAGCAGGCCGCCGAAGGTGAGCAGATAGGCGTTGAGCACCCACGAGAGGTTGTTCTGGGAGAAGTGGAGTGCTTCCTGCATCTGCGGGAGCGCGATATTCACGACGGTGACATCCAGCACCAACATCAGCTGGACGGTCAGGATGACCGCGAGCGAGATAGTTGGGTGCGCCTTCCGCTCCTCGACGCGAGGCGTCGCCACTATGGCTGGGCGCGCCGCAAGAAGCTGTGAGCTCGACATGTGTGCCTCCAGGTGCGATAATATGGAGGAACCCTCCATATATGTAAACGGAGGAATACTCCGTTTGACGATATTATACGGAGGATATCTCCGTTTATGCAACCCCTGGAGAGAGTTTGGAGAAAATTGCTATGGATTCCCTTGGCACGCGGACCTCAGCGCCGAGGCCATTACGTGCTGACGCGCGTCAGAACTATGAGCGCCTGATCGCGGCAGCTGCGGACGCGATCGGGGAGCTGGGCCCAAACGTGAGCCTCGAAGAGGTGGCGAAGCGTGCGGGCGTGGGCATCGGGACGCTCTACCGGCACTTCCCCAACCGGCAGGCGCTTCTCGAAGCGATCTATCGTGACCAGGTGACGGCTCAATACGCGCAAGCACGCGAGCTGCTGGCCACGGCGTTGCCCGCCGAGGCACTTCCGCTGTGGCTGCACTCGCTGCTCACCTATAACCTGACCATGCGCGGCCTCAAGGAGGCGCTCATGGCGGGCGAGATCTCACCGCAGACCTCAGAGTGCAAGGCGATGATGCACGAGGTGGGTGGCGAGTTGCTGGCGCGCGCGCAAGAGGTTGGGGCAGTCCGCCGCGATCTCGAGATCACCGACTTGCTCCGCCTGGTGCACAGCATCGCGCTTATGGTCGAGCCAGGCGCCGAGGGCACAGCGCGGGCCGAGCGCGTTTTCGAGGTGATGGTCGCCGGCCTAAAAGGCTAGGGAGTGGCCGCAGGCGCGGTCCGTTCACGCCTGAGAGCTATACCAGCGTTTCGCCGTAGCTCTTCTCGGCGGCACGAACGTTCAACCACGTTGGAGCACGAGCGGCTCAAACGGCTCATGGCCGCGCCAGCGTCTTACGGTTCTTTGGGGGTGAACAGCTTCCATTGCCCCTCGGAGACGACTTCGACGGTGCCGTCAACCACTTTGATGGCGGTCTCGTCGTCGATCGCATACGCCGGACCTGAGAT
>DASVOW010000062.1:0-2217 GCA_036383155.1 Ktedonobacterales bacterium | reverse complement strand
GGAGGTATCCGCCTGGTTTACGCCTGACACAAAGGCAAGGATCGGTGTCTCACCCGCGAGGAAGATCAGCGACTTGACGATCTGGCCGACGGTGCAGCCGATCGCCGCCGCCGCTTCCTCCGCCGTGCGCGTGCTCTCGGCGAACTCTTTCACCTGTGTCTGGATGCCTGCCGCTTCAAGGGCTTCTACTACGCGCATTACCGCCGCTTTCATGATAAGCCTTCTCCCTCTAATGGCCTGTGATGGGTATGGTGCTGTGCTCTTGTCAGCGAGCAGCATAACACACTGGCGATGTCGCGCGGTGGCATACCTGCATACCTTTCCCGCGAGCATCGGCTCGTGTTCGTGTGCATCGCGCTGGCCATTTGCGGCATACTATGACGATGGGAGTGTTGCGCGAGGGTGCCGTGGTGCGCGGCGGATTCGCGCTGGTTAGAGGGCTCAGGTTTGCCATGGGCAAGCGTTCACGGCGCTCGGTGGGGCGACATCTATTGCTATGGGGGTATGCGGCGAGCGTTGCTGCCTTCTATGCGGTTGCCTACCAGCGGACGCTGCGCACTGGTCCGGCGGGAAGCCCGGAGGGTGACGTCGCGCACTCGGAGGAGCCAGGCGAGCGAGCGCGTGACGAGTCGGAGACGCACTGGCCAAGGGTGAGCATGATCGTGCCAGCGCGCAACGAAGAGCGCAACATCCGTGCCTGCGTGACCTCGCTGCTGGAACAAGATTACCCGAACTACCAGGTGATCGTGGTGGACGACGCCTCGACCGACGCCACGCCGCGCATCCTCGACGAGATACGCCAGACACATCCGCATGGCACGCGACTGCGCGTGGTACGCGTGGAGCGGCTGCCGGAAGGCTGGGCGGGCAAGCCACATGCGCTGCATACGGGCGCGGCAGTGGCTGACGGTGAGTGGCTGCTCTTTACCGACGCCGATACACAGCACGATCCGAATGCGTTGCGGACGGCGGTGCGGCTGGCGCAAGAGCGCGCTCTCGATCTGCTGTCCTTTGGCACGACGCAGGATTTGCCCGACTTCTGGGGACGCGTGCTCATACCGATGGCGTATATGGGCATCTCGTTGCAGTATCCCGTGAAGGCGGTCAATGACCCGAATAGCCCGGTTGCTATCGCGAATGGCCAGTTTATCCTCTTACGGACGGCGATGTACCGGCGGATCGGTGGCTATGCGTCGCCACGACTGCGAGCGACGGTGCTGGATGACCGCGATCTGGCGCAGGAGGTGAAGCGCGCGCACGGGCGGCTCGAACTGTTGGACGGACGCGCGCTGGTGCATACGCGCATGTATCATGGCCTGCGCGAGCAATGGGATGGCTGGAGCAAGAATGCGTATGCGGGTAGTCGTGGCGGCGTCTTGTTTTTCTTGCTGATGATCGCCGGGCTGCCGGCGGTCTGCATCGCGCCGTTCGTGCTGCTGCTCGCGGGACTGCTTGGGCGAAAGGCGCCGGTGGCGCTGGCGGGCGCGGTGGGGGTCGGCGCGATTCTCGCCTACCGAACGCCCCTCGACCAGCAGTTGGGCGTGCCATGGCGCTACGCCTTGACACATCCGCTGGCGGCCGCGATCTTCACCGGCATCCTGGCGCGCTCGTTGTGGCGCAAGGTGAGCGGGCGTGGTGTCGAGTGGCGCGGCAGAACGTATCAAGTGTGAGGCCGCTGTAGCCACGTGTATGATGTTCGGCTGTTGTTAGGCTGTGCCGCGCAGGCCAAGCGCGTCCGCTTCAGCAGACATTGCGCCGATGACGAACGCGATGTGCTCGTCGAGGTCCACGCCAAGCTCTTGAGCACCCTTGATCACATCATCGCGGTTGACGCCACGAGCGAACGCTTTGTCTTTCATCTTCTTGCGCACTGAGGACACTTCGAGGCCTAGGACGCTCTTGTTGGGGCGCACGAGCGCGGTGGCGGTGATCAGACCGCAAAGCTCGTCGCAGGCGAAAAGGGCGCGAGACAGAGGCGTGTCGCGTGGAACCTGGTTGATGTCGTTGTGGGCAAGGATCGCGTGGACGATCTCCTCGGGATAGTCGCGCTCGCGGAGCCATTGCGCGGTCATCTGCGTATGGATGGTGAGGTCGGGATACTCCTCGTAATCGAGGTCGTGGAGCAGGCCAGTGATGCGCCAGATCGTCTCATTCTCGCCAAATTTGCGTCCATATGCCCCGGTCGCGGCACTGACAGACATGGCATGCTTGATCAGG
>DASVOW010000061.1:0-3907 GCA_036383155.1 Ktedonobacterales bacterium | reverse complement strand
GAAGGGCGCGATATTGAGTGGCGAGACGCCGGAGACGACGCCCTTGCCGTCGTCATAGAACTTGCCGGAGGTGGCGTTGGCGACATCGCCGAGGAAGCCGTGCAGCGTCTGATCGGAGCCGAGCGCGACGGTATCGACCTGAAAGCCATGTGACTTGAACTGCGGGACGAGGTCGTTCTTGATGGCGGCGATCTGGCCGTTGGGGTTGGGTTCCGGCACGCCGTCGGTCAGCAGGATCACGGAGCCGGTGCGGGTGTTGCTCGCCGTCGCGGTGGTGAGCATCTTGAGCGCCTGGTTGAGCGCGTCGTAGGTGGGGGTGCTCTGGTCGGGCTGGCAGTTGCGCGATTTGGCGGCGATGGTGTCACGCAGGGCGGTGCGGGCGGCGACGGTGGACATTTCGGCGGGCGGCGCCCAGACCTGCGCGGGGCCGAAGTTTTGTGGGCCGCCGGTGGCGCCAGCGTTATCCAGCCCGACGATGCCGATGAAATCGCCGGGGCCGCTGAGATCGATGTAGGCGTTGGTGGCGGAGCAGCGCAGCCCGGCGGGATCGTTCTGCGCCATCGAGCCGGACATATCGAGGACGATGGCTGTGACGTGTCCCGCTCCGCTAGCTGCTTGTGAGGCATAGCTCGTGGTGGGTGGAGCCGCGTGGGCGGCAAGGGCGAGCGAGGGCAGCAGCAGCACGCACGCGAGCGTCAGCGCAAGGGTGAGCATGACTGCGCGGGCAAGCGTCATACGGCGCGGAACGAGAGAGCGCATAAGTCGTCCGGTACATTCCATTACGGGCTCTCCTGCCTCATATGCTGCTAGGAGGCGGTGTAGGTCTTTATTGTCCTTTTTATACGATGCGTTACCCAGTTGGGTTGCTTATCTGTTACACGCAGGATAGCACTCGCCGTTTCAATGCATATGAGGGGTAGACCATTTGGTTACTCACCCCCGATCCCTCACGTGGCGTGGTGGCGACGGGCGAACGGCCCAGGGGGTTGGGAGCAAGCAGGGCGCTGGACATTGAGGTGTGACGCGCTATCAGCTTCGTGGGGCTTGTATGGCACGTGACATCTAACAGGCGATACAATTTCACTTGCTGGCGTATCCAATGGCGTGTTGGTAGGCTTGCTTTTAGCGCAGGATGTTGTAAAAAAGGAACGAATCGTATGCCGAAAGCAACAGAGACTGAGGCGAATGCCCTTTGGAAGCAGCGCTATCGCATCCCCTTTCTCTGGTACGTAGCGCTTGCTCAGCGCGCGCCAGAACGCGGTATAGCTGCCAGCTCAGCTACGGGTACACCTCAGCTCTATGCCTGGGATGTCTTGTCGGGCACGCTCAGACAGCTCACGCACAGCGAGGATGGCATTCTTGAGGGGACGATTTCCCCCGATGGCCGCTTTGTCTACTACCTACGCGACGAAGGAGGCAGCGAGCGGGGGCATTATGTGCGTATTCCCTGGGACGGAGGGGAGGAACAGGATCTCACGCCTGACATGCCAGCCTATGCCGCTCTCTATCGTTGCGCGGTGAGTGAGAACGGGAGGGTCTTTGCCTTTACGCCCACCGAGGCGGATGGCTTCCCGCTCTACTGCCTCGATCTTCGTGAAGATGGACGTGCTGGTGCCCCTCGTGAGCTGT
This sequence comes from Ktedonobacterales bacterium, assembly GCA_036383155.1. GTDB lineage: Bacteria > Chloroflexota > Ktedonobacteria > Ktedonobacterales > JADMIN01 > DASVOW01. Next base: position 2,278 of record DASVOW010000061.1, on the reverse strand, counting down.
ATCGCAGCCCGAAATTCATCGACGATGCGGCCTTCTCTCAGGATGCGGGATCGGTCGTGGTAGCAACAACTGAATATGCAAAGGCACGACAATATAGCTTGCTCGCGTTTGAGGTTGCGAGTGGACAGCGTGTTGGCGAGTTATCGTATCTGCCGGAGGGCAGTGTACGTGCTGTGCTCTTCTCGCCGCTGCCGGGCGATGGGCGTCTGCTGTGCATGACGGATCGATCCGGCTATAATCGTCCATTGCTCTGGAATTTCAGGAGTGGTGAGCAGATTGAGGTGGCAGTAGGAGATCTTGCGGGAGAGGTGGAGCCGCTGGACTGGTCGCTCGATGGCCGCACGCTCTTACTGCGCCAGGTTTCCTCTGCCGTTGACCGGCTGCACCTCTATGATCTGGAAACGGGCACAGTGACCCACCTGATGCATCCGGCGGGCGCCTATCTCGACGCGAAGTTCGGTCCCGCTGGACAGATTGCCGCCCTCTGGACGGACGCTGCCCACGCTGCTCAAGTGGTCTCGCTGGAGAGCAGAACAGGAGGCAGGAAGGCGACTCTGCTCTCTGTGGGTGAGTCCTGGCCAGCGCGTCCATTCAGGTCGGTACATTTTCCCTCCACGGACGGCACAGAAATTCAGGGCTGGCTCGGTCTGCCGGAGGGGACTGGCCCGTTCCCGACGATCCTCTCCACCCATGGAGGTCCGCTCATGGTCGCGCGTGAAACGTATGACCCTGAGGCCCAGAGCTGGCTCGATCACGGGTATGCCTATTTGAGCATCAACTATCGTGGCTCGACGACGTTTGGCAGGGAGTTCCAAGAACAGATCTGGGGAGACATGGGCCACTGGGAGGTCGAGGATATGGTGGCCGCCCGCAAGTGGCTCATTCGGGAAGAGATCGCACAGCCCGACGCTGTACTCGTCACGGGGGCGTCCTACGGAGGCTATTTGACGCTGATGGCGTTGGGGAAATATCCCGAGCTATGGGCGGGTGGCATGGCAGTCGTCGCGCCGGCGGACCTCATCTCAGAATATTACGAAGGAACGGACTGGAATAAAGGCTACCTGACTGCCATGATGGGCGGCACGCCAGCAGAGATACCGGAGAAGTACCGTGCGAGCTCGCCTATTACGCATGTAGAACAGGTTTCCGCTCCACTGCTCGTCATCCAGGGGCGCAACGATCTGCGGTGCCCTCCGGGGCAGATGGAATCGTATGCCGAGAAAATGCAGGCGCTCGGCAAGCCTTTCGAGATCGAGTGGTTCGATACCGGCCATATGGAGTTTGGGACTGAGGAGCTTATCGCTTTTCAGGAGCGGTTGTTGGACTTCGCGTATCGGACTCTCGCGTCTGGGTGACGGATCGAGGTTGGAGAGGCGGCGAGGGGTGGCGATGGAAGAAGCACAATTGGTTTGGCAGGACCAATGAGATGTGATGAAACATCTACGGAGGCGTTCCGCTCTCAAGTAGCGTCCACCGGATTGAGGTGGCAATCTACCCGCGGAGGTTCCATGCGCTCCAGCCCACTCTACAAGGCCACCGTCTTGTTTGTCGTTGTTGTCCCTTTAGTGGCTACGATCTTTGGTATTCGACTCCTCTGGGAGCGCGCCGTTCACTGGCCCGATCTGGTGCTGCTTGCCGTGATGTATTCGCTGGTGGCGTTTGGCGTCACCGTCGGCTATCACCGCATGCTGACGCATCGCAGCTTCCGCCCGCATCCAGTGGTGAAGTTTATCTTGCTGGTGCTTGGCTCGATGGGCCTCGAAGGCGCGGCGCTCGAATGGGCGGCCACGCATATCAAGCACCACGCGCAGGCCGACCGCGAGGGCGATCCGCACAGCCCGGTGGAGGGATTCTGGCACGCGCATATCGGCTGGATCTTCAAGGACTACGAGGCCGATCCGAATGTGTATTGCCGCAATCTGGTGAATGATCCCATCGTCGTCTTTGTCAGCCGCACGTTCCTGGTGTGGGTGGCGCTGGCGCTGGCGATTCCCTTCGCCGCGGGTGGGCTGATCACGCACTCGTGGGCGGGCGCCTTGACGGGCTTGCTCTGGGGCGGGCTGGTGCGCCAGTTCCTCACACACCACGTCACCTGGAGTGTGAATTCGGTCTGCCACACCTTCGGCAATCGCCAGTTCGAGACGAACGACGCCAGCCGCAACGAGTGGGTGGTGGGGCTGCTGGCCTTCGGCGAGGGCTGGCACAACAACCACCATGCGTTCCCGCGCTCGGCCTTCCACGGCCTGCGCTGGTGGCAATTCGACTTCTCGGGCTATTT
>DASVOW010000060.1:0-5666 GCA_036383155.1 Ktedonobacterales bacterium | reverse complement strand
TTTACGCTGGGCAAAGGGTTCCAACTGAGCATCGCCGCGGTCTCGATTAATCTTTATGTCAAGAGCATTGGCTACGGAATCGACTTTGTGGGCGTCGTAACGGCTATGCCGGCGCTGGGAGCGCTAGTCGCCGGCGTGCCGATTGGGTTCCTGGCCGACCGTATGGGGCGCAAGCCGCTGCTGCTGATCAGCGGGATTTTGAACCCGCTGGCGCTGGCGGCAATCGGACTGAGCACGAGCGCGCCACTGCTCGTTATCGCCTCACTGCTCAACGGGTTCCTTTCGTCGGCATATTGGGTGACGAATTTACCCATGCTGACGGAGAGCACGACGGAGGAGCAGCGTGTCGGCGTGCTGGCGCTGAATAACTTCTTGCTGCTAGGGGTGGGCGCGCTTGGAGCGTTGATCGGCGGCGCGGTGCCGGAGCTTGTGGGCAGCCTGGTACACCAACCGGCGGACTATACGCTGCCGTTGCGCTGGGGTGTGCTGGCGGCCTCTATCGTGGTCTTCTTGTCGGCGCTGCCGCTATTCTGGCTCAACGAGTCGCAGACGAGGAAGGCGACGACTCAGGAGGTGGTGGCGGCACAGGACGTGCGCGCGGAGGCAGTGGCAGTGGAGGCGAGCAGCACCAGCGAACCGGCATATATCGCGTTGTAACCGGCGGTGGAACGACGAGTGAAGCGCATGGCGGTGACGGTGCTGTTTGTTAAGCTCCTGATCCCCGATTTACTCTTTACCACTGGCGAAGCAGCGGTAGTGGGGCTGTTGCAGGTGTACTTTCACGTGCATTTCGGCATTGGGATTGGTGTGTTGGGTGTGCTGATCACGGCGTCTGGACTCATTGGCGGGGCAACGTCGCTGAGTGCGCCATACTTCGAGCGGCGCTGGGGGCGGCTGCGTATGGCGACGACGATGCAGTATCTCAGCGCGCCGCTCATGCTGGTTATCGGCTTATCGCCGATTTATCCGCTGGCGGCGACGGCGGAATTTGGCAGACAGATCTTGCGGGGGCTTTTCGAGCCGGTCTATGCGGCGTTTGCTATGGGGCGAGTCTCCGCGCGCAACCGGGCGACGCTCAGTGGCTTCTATAGCCTAACCTGGAGCCTGGGCTTTAGCATCGGGCCGATCTCCGCGGGCTTCCTGCTGAAGTATGTTGGCTCGTCGACGGCGTTCGTGCTAGGAGCGGCTTGTCTGGTCGCTTCGGCGACGCTGCTGCGGGTGTTTTTTCCGAAGGAATGAGACCTAACCCCCTTCCCCTTCCCTTGGAGGGAAGGGGGTGTGCGGAACGCCCTGGCGTGGACTCGCACAATCGGCAAACGGCGGCGCGGAGCATGCTACACTACTGGCATGGCAACGGTATCCGGACGAGTGCGACATGCTCATGTGATTGGGGAGCCAGGATGACAGCATCACATACGCCGAGTGCGGCAGGACAGGCCGAGCAAGGGACGCCGCCGATCGTCTTCGTACTGGATTGCGATAATACGCTGCTGGATAACGACGCGTTGAAGGAGGATCTGGATAAGGGACTACACCAGATCCTCGACGAGGAGCTGGTCGAGCGGTTCTGGCAGGTGTATGAGGAGGTGCGGGCGGAGCGTGGCACGGTGGACTTTCCCCTGACGCTGGAGCGCTTTCGGGCGGTTTGCCCTGATGCGTCGCAGCAGGAGCGCCTACGGGCACTGGTGATGGATTATCCATTTGCGGAGCGGCTATATCCGGCGGCGCTGGAGACGCTGGCATATCTGCGAAGCATCGGCATGCCGACCATTGTCTCCGATGGGGATGAGGTCTATCAGTGGCTCAAGATCGAGCGGAGCGGGCTGGCGAAGGCGGTCGAGGGGCACGTGGCGGTCTATGTGCACAAGGAAGAGCATTTAGAGGAGATTATGGAGCGCTGGCCGGCGTCATTCTATGTGATGGTGGACGACAAGGCACGCATCCTCTCGGAGACGAAAGCGCGGTTTCCCGAGCGCTTTGTGACGGTGCATGTGCGGCAGGGGCACTATGGAACGGAAGACCTGCGCTACACGCTGGCGCCCGACATCTCGCTCGCGGGCATCGCGGACCTGCGGGCAGTGACAGTGGATGAGCTGCGACGGCACCTGGGACGTGGGAAGGCAGCCTCCTCGGCAGGGTAGTCTTGGGACATCGAGAAGCGGGCAGACACGACGACGCCTGCGCCTGCTTGACAGGAGGCAATGCTGCGCCTATGCTGCGTGTACGCGGCTGCTCAAGCGGAGAGTGTATGGCACACTCGGTCGCGCTACATGTAGAGGTGGTGCAGACATGGGATTCTTCCGACGACGCAGATCTCCCGAGCAAGTGGAAGGCAGTGGCTCCTCTGCTGGGGCGGAGGTCGCCGCAGGCACACCGGTGCCGAGAGCAGACGAAAGCTTCGCGTGGGATTTGGCGGGCGTCTCGCTGCACTGCAGGACGTGGGGCTCACCGAGCGCCGAGCGCACGGCACTGCTGGTGCATGGGCTGACGGCAAGCCATAAGGAGTGGGACCTGGTGGGGCCGGCACTCGCGGAGGCCGGCCATTTCGTGATGGCGCCGGACCTGCGCGGGCGCGGGCTGAGCAGCAAGCCAGCGCATGGTTACTCCATCGTGATCCATGCGGCGGATCTGGCGGCGCTCTGCGATGCGCTCGGACGTACTACGGTGGATGTCGTCGGACATTCATTGGGGGCCGTCATTGGAATGTATATGGCGGCGGTCTATCCCGCGCGCGTGCGCCGGCTGGTGATGGTGGACGCGGGAGGAAAGATTCCCGAGGATACGGCACAGGCAATTGGCGCGTCGGTCTCACGCCTGGGCACGGTCTATCCATCGCTGGACGCCTACCTTGGCTTGATGCGCCAACTCCCAATGATTGAATGGAACGATCTGTGGGAGGAGTATTTCCGCTACGACGCCAACGTGCAAGCGGATGGGACGGTCGTGTCACGGGTGCCCAAGGCGGCGATCGAAGAGGAGTCGTTGGCGTTGGCGCTGGCGCGGACGGAGGCGCTGCCCAATCTGGTTCGCGCGCCGACGCTGCTGGTGCGTGCGACGGTGGGGCTGCTGGGACCCGATCGCGGGCTGATCCTGCCGCGGGAAGAGGCCGAGCGCTTGCAGGGGATTATTCCGGGGTGCCGGCTGATCGAGATCGAGGGAACGAACCACTATACGGTGGTGCATGCGCCGCAGTTCATGCAGGAGGCGACGAGCTTTCTCACGGCTTTGTAGCGCCTAGACTTGACATAATAGCATGCTGACCATCAACATCGAGACGGCCCGTCGCTTCATCCTGGGCAAGCAGGGCTTGTGGCCTGGGCGGCGCGGGCGCGGCATCGGGGGTGCGGAGCAGGCCATGCGGGCGATGGAATACCTGCAACTCGACCCGCTGCAGATCATCGCGCGCAGCCACGACATCGCGCTGCACAGCCGCGTCCTCGGGTACACGCCAGGCATGTGGGAAGATCTGGCCTATCAGCAGCGCAAGTTCTTCGACTGGGGTGGCTGGCTGGCTGTCCGACCGATGGACGAGCTGCCGCACTGGCGTATGATCATGCGCCGCGAGCGCGATAGAGGCTCGCGCATTCGCGCTATGGGTCGCGACCACGCCGATGCCATCGAGGAAATGCGGGCCGTTCTGCGCGAGCGTGGCACTGTGAGTAATCGCGACTTTGCGATGGCCACGCGGACGCGGACGCAGAGTTATCGCGGGCGCAAGGACAGCGCGCTGGCACTGTATTATTTGTGGTACACCGGCGAGGTGATGACGCACCACCGTGAGAACTTCGAGCGGGTGTACGCGCTCACGGAGACGGTCGCGCCCGCGCACCTCATCCGCGAGAGCGACAAGGCCGAGGCCGCCCGCTTCTTGATTAAAAAGGATATCAGCTTCTCCGGCCTGTCGCGGATGAGCCGTACGAGCGATTCGTTTCACAGCAGCGTGCCATTTGACAACGCCAAGCAGATACGTGAAGCGATGCTGGCCGACGGCGAGCTCGTCGAGGTGCAGGTTGAAGGCTGGAAGGCGGTGCACTACGCGCTGGGGAGTGACGCCGAGGCGCTGCACGAATTGAACGCGGGGCGCGTGCCGACGGCATGGACGCCGTTGGAGACAAATACGACTGAAGAGGTGGTTTTCCTCGCACCGCTCGATCATGTCTGCGCACGTGGGCGAGCCAAGGTTTTGTTCGGCTTCGACTACGTGTGGGAGGTCTACAAGCCTGCGCATCAGCGCACGTTCGGCTACTACACGTTGCCGATATTGTGGGGTGACCGGCTCGTCGCGCGTTTCGACGGCAAACTCGACCGGACGACCAACACGTTCGTCATTCTGGGTTTGTGGTTGGAAGACGAGGCTCTTGGCACAGATGAGGCCTTCGCGGAGGCTTTGGCTTGCGGTTTTGCGCGATTCGTCACGTTTCTCGGGGCGAGCGCGCTGGATGTACAAGCGATTCGCGAGCCGCTGCTACGCCGACGCGCAGAGTCTTCAATGGGAGCAGTTTAAAGCTGGGTTTGATGGCGGCGCTGGTCTATCAACTCACCCCGTGAGTTTGCGGAAGATTGGGTAACGAGCACGGCATCGACGATTGGTGCGGGGCGCAGATCTTGCCGCCTTTCCATACGTGATGTATCTCAGCTACGACCACAGCACTCTATGACACCGCGTCTCGGTGTTCGGCTAGTATGCCGACGGAGTGGGGGCGCGTATGCGACCGAGACGACGGGGCGAGGCCAGGGTCTTTAGGCACCTTCGGCTGGGGCTGGCGACCGTGGCCAGCATCCTGGTTGTGGGGACGGTTGGCTTCATGCTCGTCGACAGGTTCAGCCCACTGGACGCGTTGTACCGGACGGTCGGGCTGATGACGACCGAAGGCGGATTCGAGAACGCAAGGACTACCGGCGGGAAAGTGTTGGCGGTCGTCGTGGTCGTGGCAGGCATCGGGTCGCTATTCTACACGCTGGGAGCGGTGGCGGAGTACTTGATCGAAGGGCACTTTGGGCGGGCGATTGCGAGGCAAAGGATGGAACGGAAGATCGATCGGCTTGCGGGACACGCGGTCATCTGCGGCTTCGGGCGGGTGGGCCGCCGTATCGCACGCGAGTTCGCGGAGGCGGGGCAGCCGTTCATCGTAATCGACAAGCTGGAGACGAACGTGGCGGAGCTTGAAGCGGCGGGCTTCCTCTACCTGCGCGGCGACGCAACGGAGGACGCCACGCTGCTGGAGGCGAAGGTGCGCCAGGCGCGGTCCCTCCTGGCGGCGACGGACGACGATACGGAGAATATCGCCATCACGCTCTCAGCACGCGCGCTGGCGCCCAATCTGTGGATCGTGGCGCGGGCAAACCGGGATGAGGCCGAGGGGAAACTGGTACGGGCGGGGGCAGACCGCGTGCTCTCGCCGTATGCGCTCGGTGGGCACCGGATGGCGGGGCTGGCGCGGCAGCCGCACCTAATGGATTTCCTGGATACGGCAATGAAGAGCAGGGAGCTGGACTTGGCACTGACGGTGATCCAGGTGGAGGTGGGCTCGCCGCTGGTAGGGATGCCGCTGCCGGCGAGTGTGGAGTTTCTGCCCCCAGGAATGCGCGACTCGAGCGTGGTCGCGGTACGGCTGGCAGGCAAAGGTCCCTGGCTGGCAGCGAGCCGGCGGGAGGGAAGGCCAGTG
>DASVOW010000059.1:0-5967 GCA_036383155.1 Ktedonobacterales bacterium | reverse complement strand
CCCTGCGCGGCAGACGTGCGCGAATACGCTGTCGCGAGCACTGCTACCTGGCCACCTGTCTCGCTCACGGTCTGAAGCGAACACGTGCTCCCGGTCAACGAGACGGCGACCCGCTGCCAGTGAGCACCTGCATCGCGTGAGCGCCATAGCTCGACAGGCCCTTCCTGCACCGCGCCATTCGTCTGCGTTCCGTTGGTGGTGGCGCAGGCGAAGACTGTGGACGGATCAGAGGGGACCAGCGCGAACGACCAGAATGCATTCTGGGAGGAAGGGAGAGCGATCTGCTCCCAAGGGCTGGCGGCCAATGGTACCGCCGGATGCGCGGCAAGCGCGTCCACGTGTCTGAAAGAATCCTGGGATGCAGCGGAGAAGTCAGAGGGCCGAGCCGGGGGCATGTTCCTGATGACGACTGCCAGCACGAGCAGCACAGCCAACGCGGCCACAGACACACGAAGCAGCTTATCTCGTTGCGAGAGTCGCCGCGCCCATAGTGGCATTGCCAGGGCAGGTCGGTCGCGCGTACTCGCCACGGGCTTCAGCGAGCTGACAATAGCGTCGTCGCTCCAGTCGTCGTCGTCCGATGTAGCTGCGGGGCGTATCGTGGATGGGGGCGTTTGATGAGCGTGAGAATCCTCGTCGCCGGAAACCATTGGCTCGCCTCCTGAATGCTCGGCACAACGTGGAAGATGTCGAAACCACGCCAGCCTATGACAAACCAAGGAGCTTGATGAGACGCGATGTCGAATAGTTTTCGATGCGGGGCGTCACCACACGTAGCTCGACGCCGATCTGCGCCATTGAGGCACGCTTGGCTTCGAGGAAGGGGTCATCCGCGGTGACGGCCAGATAGCGCGCGTGCAGTGGTCGTAGCAGATCGACATAGAAGTCGGGATCGACCCGGTCGCCAGTGATGAGGAAGGCGCGGTCGACGACGCGCAATGCCGCCACCAGCGCGAGCCGATCTTCCTCCGATTGGATCGGCCGATCCGGCCCTTTCCAGCGGCGCACGCGCTCGTCGCTCTCGACCCCTACATAGAGCGCGTCGCCCAGATGCCGCGCACCTTCGAGGAAGCGCAGATGCCCGACGTGCAGCAGATCAAATACCCCGGTCGCTACTACCAGACCGCCATTGGAACGCTCGCTCATTCCGCCATCCATTCCATCCAGCACCGAGGCCGCAGCCATGCCCGACTCATCGTCATATGTGCTCCCGTCTCGTGGATTGTCCAACCGATGTTAGCCGCTCAACTACACTATACCGGTGCCGCGCCAGTCTGTGTAGACTCTATCGCATTCATGCTCAGCGGGTGAGCACGCCGGTGATGCGCTTGATCGCGGCGGGATCGTCGGGGGCAAGACCAGCGGACACGAGGCGAGGCACAACTTCGAGCCAGATCGGCTCTTTGGCGAAGACCTCGGCGAAGAGGTCGAGCGCCTCCTTCTCACGCCCTATGCGGAAAAGCGTGACCGCGGACCAGAAACGTATCTCCAGCACGTCGGGCGCCAATGCCAGCGCCTGACGAATGGCAGCCACCGCTTCCTCGTGGCGACCCTGCGCCACTAGCTCGTCGGACTCGTCCTCGGAGCGATATGCGCGCCGCAATTGGACGAGACGGCGCAATTCTTCGATGGGGCGCGGGTGATCGTCCACGCGCAGGTCGAACACACGACCCTCCCAGGGCTTGTCTTCCGAGCGGGTGCCCGAGACGACGAGCAGCGCCGCCGATTGCTGGCCGCGGATGTCGCCACCCGAGCTCTGCGCTGCGGTGAGTGCCGCCAGCATGCGCTCGGCAAGGTCACCGCGCGCGGCGGTATACGCATCATACATCGCGGGCCAGACGGTGTCGTCTATCATGAGGTTTGCCTGCACGGAGAACTGGTCGCCGAGGTGGTGCCCCGCCGCGGGGATGCAGCGCGAGCCGGTGTGGACGGCGACATTGCCGTCCACGTCCACCATGGCCACCTGACGCAGCTCACGCCCGTCATCCGCCTGCACCAGCGCGTCGAGCGCCTGCTGCGCCGATTGCCCGCGCCGCATCAGCGCCAGCCCCTCGGGGCCGTAGTCGACGCGCGTGAGCGATTGTGTCGCCACTGCGCCTACACCCGCCACGGCCCACGGCACAATGGAGCCGACGGAGAAAGCGTGTGATTGCACGGCCACGCCGAGCGCGCCGGTCGCAGGGTCACGCGCGACGATGGACTAGGTGTGAATCGGCCGGTTATTTTGGCTGCTCATTTATGGTGCCGCGCCGTCTGACGAGCCGGCGCTTTCCTCCCTCATCCGCATGCTGGCTACATCTCATACCAGACCAATGTGTGCCCGCATAGTATCACAGGGAACGAGGGGGGCTCGCCTTAAATCGGCGGGATCGAGTGTGGAAGGTCCTGGCGGAACGGGGCTCCATGCCTGGCATCATACGATCCAGAGCACATCCCTGGCGCACCTCTATCTGTGGCAGCCGCGAGGAATGCCGGAGTCTATTGCAAGGTACATACTCCCGGACAGGCTCGATCGGTTCGGGCACACTGCAAGTTCGTTGCGCTGGTCGTAACGCTCTCGTCACGCAGGCAGGTTAGGCTTGAAGGGAGATGAGCGCTCCGTTCTCATGAAATCGAACCCCAGCGAGAACCTACACTGAAAGAGGTCGTACCATGTCTGCGTGGAAACGCGCTACCCTGTCCGCCGCCGTGGCATCTGTTGCCATAGTCGCCATGCTCCTCGTCACCTTTGGCTCTGCCTCCGCAGCGTCCGCAGCCGGGGCGGGAGCAGTATCGGACACGCAAACCTTCAAAGGCGTCACTGACAGCTTTGCTACCCCCAATCCCTGCACAGGGGTCCCAGGGACCGTCACCGAGACCTACAACGGAGTCTTCCACGTGACTACCCTGACGTCTGGGCAAGGCGCCGGCACCTATTGGGCGACCGGAACCCTGACGGGCGACTTTGTGTTCACACCGGATGATGCAGCCACGCAACCCAGCTATACCGGCCACTTCACCACATGGTTTGGCGACAACAATAATCTGCAGAACGGGTCGGAGACCGCGACCTTTTCCATACATGGCAGAGGCACAGATGGCTCAACCCTGCAATTTCACGATGTCACGCACATGAGCGTCAGCGCCAGCGGCATATCCTTCTTCTTTGACAAGCCCAAGTGCGGGTAGGTCTGGCCGACTCGCGTCTGCCAAAGGGCCAGGACAAGGCCTCCCGCAGTCTTGCAGCCGTTATAGGCGTCTGAAACGGCGTATGCCGGCGAAGTGCTTGCCGCTGAAGTGCTTGCCGCTCGGGCGCTCACTGGCAGTGGCCACTGATTCACCGAGCGGGCGGGATTGCGCTCTGTACTTCAGTTCCCAATGTGGATGCTGAAGCACAGGACGCTCCCGCGATCGTAAACTGCCCGGGCGCCGTCGCGATCGATTGGCACAACATGGTAGGTGGTACAGCAGGCGGCACGAGAGTAGGCGATATGGGAGGACATGCGGTGGGAGGGAAATGGCTGATCCGTCACAACGGCATGTCAGCTACAGAGATCGTGCCAGCCTGGCCATTTATCGCCCACTTCTGGCCGGTAGCTGTCATGGTGATGGAGTCAGATGGAGCGGTCCCCACGATGCTCCATGACGCTGCGCCAAGCGCCAGGCGATAGAGCGTAAACGAGGTCGCCCCCGTCCCGCTGCCCCCTGCTGGACACGATGCCAGCGCCGAGCCATCCGGCGAGAGTATGGTGACAGGGCATTGCTGCGCGGCATCTAGCGCCGGCAGTGGATGCCAGCTCGCTCCATCGTCGGCGCTACAGGCAACATGGAAGTCGGCTGCCGAGGCGCAGAACATCCAGCGGCCCTGCCGCGGCAGCCATGCGCCGAGCGTGACATGGCCTGGCACAGTGCTTACGCGCGTCCACTTTGTGCCCCCATCGGCGCTGCGCCAGAAGGCGTTCTGCGCAGTTGCTACGAACAATGTGCCATCAGGAAGGTGGGTCCAGAAGTTGGCGATGCCATCATTTGGTGCGAGACCAGGGGGTGAGATCGCACGCCACTTGAGCAGCGCACTGTCGCCGATGATAACGGCCAACTGCAAGCCGCGCGTGGTATCAGTGTCGAGCATGATGGCGAAGGTCGCACCGCTTGCGTTTCCAACCTCCAGCGTCTGCATTTTGCCTTCGAGCGCTCTCATGTGTGCGCCACCATCACTGGAGAAATAGCTCATCGAGCGCAGTGAGCCGTCTTCGCCCGCACCCCAACTGAATACCGCTACAAGGGACTGTGTATCATATTGGTCCGCGACGAGATTGCACGTGCGCGCCGGCTCGGGCGTCGCAGGAGTGAGTCTGCTGATCTGCTGCCAGCTCGCTCCCGCATCTTTCGTCGCCCAGATCGTGAATGAGCCCGTAGTTGCGGGAACACAGACCCAAGCATCATGACCATCAACGGGTGAGACGGTAATGGTCGCCTGCTTGAGTGAGAACCCTTGTGGCGGCGTCACCTGCTGCCATGTCAGACCGGCTTTCGACGTTGATTGCCGCGTGGGAGAGGCAGTGGTGGCGTGTGTGAGTGACGCGCAACCTGTCAATAGCAGTGCCGTCAGTGCCAAAGCCGCTACGAGTCCTCGTGTTGTGCTGTTCTTCACGATGCTGATCCCCCTCACGCTTGCTTGATGCTTTCGCTGTATGTGATCACGCCCAGCGCGCTTGCATTGTGACAGGCCAGTTATAGGCTATAACGAAGACTGCGCACCGGTGTTCGCTCCCACCCTTGATATTCACAGCCAGATACTTTATGATCGTACCGTATAGTACGGTACTAAAATTAACCGTAGCGCGGCAGTGCCTCACCATACGTAGTATGTCTATGGGATCCTAAGGTCGTCCGTGACGTCGTGAACTGATGTCGAATGATGACCAGCTATCGCAAAGGAGCGTCGGCAATGCCCGTACAACCCCAGGACTCGCGCGATTCACAGGCGCGGCGCGAGCAGCGACCCGACCAACAGCGCACGGTGCTCGATACGACGGAGACGGCATGCTGCATCGCCGGTGCGGGACCGGCAGGCGCGATGCTGGCCTTGCTGCTGGCGCGCGCAGGTATTCCGGTCGTGCTGCTCGAAGAGCATATGGATTTCGACCGCGACTTCCGGGGCGACACGATCCATCCGTCGGTGATGGAGAATCTGCGCGAGATCGGGCTTGACAGAGATGTGCTCGCGCTGCCTCACACGGAGATGCACACGATCACCATCCAGACGGATGATGGGCCGCTGACCGTGGCAGACTTTGGCCAACTCAAGGCGACGTATCCGTTCGTCACGTTCATGCCGCAGAAGCTCTTCCTCGAACGCATCACCGCGGAGGCTGCGCGTTACCCGACCTTTCGGCTAGAGCTGGGGGCTCGTGTGGAGGAGCTGGTGGGCGCAGGCGACGGCGAGGGGGATATCGTGCGCGGCGTCGTGTATCGCGGGCAGGATGGCTGGCATGAGGTGCGGGCGCTGCTCACGGTGGGCTGTGACGGGCGCTTCTCACGGCTGCGGCGTCTTGGCGGCTTCACGCCGATCACCACATCGCCGCCAATGGACGTGTTGTGGTTCCGCCTGCCACGACTGGCGAGCGAGCCGCCGGATGTGATGGCGCGCGTCGGCAACGGGCGATTCTTGATTCTGCTCAACCGCGATACGCAGTGGCAGGTGGCCGCCATCATTCCCAAGGGGAGCTATCAGGAGCTGCGCGCCAGGGGCATCGAGGCGCTCCACGCGATTGTGGCCTCGGCTGCGCCTGAGCTGGCGGATCGCGTGGCGACGATCACGGACTGGAAGCAGGTCTCGTTGCTCTCGGTCGCCTCGGATCGCCTGCCCCAATGGTACAAACCCGGCCTGCTGCTGATCGGCGACGCGGCGCATACGATGTCGCCGGTGGGTGGTGTGGGCATCAACTACGCGATCCAGGATGCGGTAGTCGCGGCGAATGTGTTGCA
>DASVOW010000058.1:0-9296 GCA_036383155.1 Ktedonobacterales bacterium | reverse complement strand
CGATAAGGTATAACAATGAAGCCGGACGGAAACGAACGGTACGCACAGCACTGTGCGGGAGTGGCTCAGGGGTAGAGCATCTCCTTGCCAAGGAGAAGGTCGCGGGTTCGAATCCCGTCTCCCGCTCCCAGCGGCGACGTGGCCAAGTGGCAAGGCAAGGGTCTGCAAAACCCTGATCACCGGTTCGAATCCGGTCGTCGCCTCCCGAGAGAGGCGCTTTTTTTATTTCAACCAGCGCTACGCTAGTTGATTTGCCTCATCCGTCATACCACCACCTCTTTACTTGCCCACTCTCTTCCTCTACAACCATCATGCAGATCGTTCTAGTATCGTAATTGCCTCAGTTTGTCCAGCCGCGCGAGCGCTATCAAGCGGTGTTCGACCGTCACGCAGCTTGGCTTGGCGGTTAGCACCGTGGTGCAGCAACAATTCGATCATCTCGACGTGTCCGACGTGTGCGGCCTCATGTAGTGGCGTATACTCGTCAGCCTGGACTGCATTTGCATCCGCGCCATGCGCGAGTAGCGCTGCTGCGATGCCCAGATGCTGGGCCGCAACGGCGGAGTGGAGTGGCGCCACATGCATCGCATTACTCGACGCTATATTAGGGTTGGCTCCGCGATCAAGCAGCACTGTGACTACGTCACGTCTGCCAAAGAACGCCGCGAGCCCGAGAGAGGTGAAGCCATCCGGCGCGACGGCGTTTGCCAGCGTGGGATCAGCGTCGAGTATCTCGCGCACAACCGGCACCCGGCCCAGGGCGGCTGCCTCGAAGATGGAGAGTGGTATGCCAGGTGATTTAGTATCGGCGATCCGCTCAGCTAACGCGGCCCGTTGATGATACAGCGCGTAGAGTGTCGCCGACGCGCCCTCCTCACTCTGCGCGTTCGCCAGATCAGGCCGAACGTTAAGCAACCGCATTACTGCGTCTTCATCTCCCTGTCTGATCGCTTCTAGGAATTCGAGTTCCATGCTCTCGTCAGTCATACTTGCCTCCAAAGCTTATGCTCGCCTGTATCGTACATACAGTATGCCCTCCTGTATACCAGGAGGGCTTCTCGAAAATGACCAAAATGACCAAGTTGTGCGAATCGCGCAAACGACGGTGAACTTTGTGCTACCGATCACTGAGCATGAGTGAGCACATCGTTCGCTATCTAGGATTCACTGCCTTCTGTATCGCGCGGACTCGCCGTTGGTCGGAGGATGGCAGCGCCGAGTACGGCTGCTCCGGCTGCAAAGAGCGCCCCAGCGAGGAACGCGACATGGTACCCACTGTTAAGGGCCGCGAGGTGGCTTGCGCCGGAGGCGAGCAAAGTGTCTGTGCGAGCGGCGGCGAGGCTGGCGAGGATCGCGAGACCAAGCGCTCCACCCATCATGAACGAGGTATTTACGACACCGGAGGCGAGGCCCGATTCACCTGGCGCGACGTCACTCATGGCAGCAAGCAACACCGGGTTGAATGCAATGCCCGCACCCAATCCGAGCAGGATCATGCTCGGAAGCACATCAACAGCGAAGTTTCCGTGGACCGGAGCTCGCGCGAAGAGCGCAAGCCCACTGGCTGCCAGCAGCAGCCCAATCGCGAGTGGCACCCTGATGCCGAATCGCATGACGATCTTGGCGGAGAGGCTAAACGAGAACGCTGCCATGATGAGATTGGCCGGCAGGAAGGCGAGGCCAACCTGTAGCGGGCTGTACCCGAGCACCAACTGGAGGTAGAGCGCTGAGAGGAAGAACCAGGCGAACATGGCGGCCGTCCAGAGGATGCCAATGACGTTGGCGGTTGCGAGGTTGCGCAGCCGGAAGAGGCCAAGCGGCATGAGCGGTGCGCTAACTCGACTCTCGATTCCGAGGAACGTCGCCAATAGGGCTGTAGCCGCGGCGAGCAATCCCACCGTCTGAACGGAGGTCCAACCGGCGTTGTTGCCGTTGACAATCGCATAGACGGCGAGCATGAGCGAAGCTGTCACGGTGATCGCGCCAGCAACATCTATCTGGCCAGAGATTACCGGGCCGCGTGCGGCTGGCAGCAGCCTCAGGGAGAGGGCGATGACCGCAACACCGATTGGGAGGTTGACCAGGAAGACCCAATGCCAGTTGAGTATGCTCGTCAGGAGGCCGCCGAGCAGTACGCCGACGCTTCCCCCGCCGGCAGAGACAAAACCGAAGACGCCCATCGCCCTGGCGCGATCCGCTGGCTCGGTGAACAGATTCATGATCAGTGAGAGCGAGACTGCGGAGACAATGGCGCCGCCCAGCCCCTGGATCCCACGTGCGGTAATGAGGAACCACTGCGTGTTCGCAAGGCCGCAGGCAAGCGATGCCACCGTAAAGAGTGCAATTCCAATCAGGAAGAGCCGGCTGGAGCCGAAAAGATCGCCCAGCCGGCCCCCGAGCAGGAGAAAGCCGCCGAAGGTGAGCAAATAGGCGTTCACAACCCATGCGAGCGAGGTCTCCGAGAACCCGAGTTCCTCTCTGATCGAGGGCAGTGCGACGTTCACAATGGTTGCGTCGAGCACGATCATCAGAGAGCCGAGGCAGAGGACACCTAGCGTGAGCCAGCGTCGGTCGCGCTGCGCGGCGGAGGACGGGAGGTCATGGGTCACTATATCTCGATTGCTAGCCGTAGTTGGGGTTAGAACCTTCATCGCTTTGCGTCTGCCCTTTCGCGGAATTGAGATGGTTCACTGTTGATCATTTGGCCAGTATGCCGCACCGAGAAGAACAAAACTTCTTCTAATTTGCTCTTTCTGAAGCGTCGTCCTCTGCCCCATTGAGAGGAATGGCAAGGCCATCTGATATGAATCCATTCTTTTCGCCGGCTCGCGGATGGCAACGCAGGAGAGAGTTCGCGCGTTATCTCGCAAGGCACTGAACTCGTGAAAGTGAGCTCTCTTATCCCATAGCAACAAAATTCCCAAGCAAACTACGCGTAATGTGCAGTTTGCTTGGGAAACGATGAGTACGGTATTTGCACGTATCCTATGGTAGAGGACGTAACCAGCGAGGAACACTACTGTATTGGCTTGTTCAGCGCAATCTGTCGTCTAAGCGGCGCTCCGCCCCTGCGCGCCGGACCGGAAGAGGCGATCGTAGTGTTCGCCGACGATGTCGGCAGGGAACAGCTTCAGGAGATTGAATGCGGCGACCGAGAAGAAGACCCAATCCAGACCTGCGTCCGCAGGGAGCCCAAGTACGGGGCCAACCACCGGGAGGATGTTGGAAACAACCTCGCTGACGACATCGCCACCGAGCAGAGCGATTACCAGTGCGCTCAGCGTCCCCAGAAACAGCGATTTCGGCAGCCAGTGGACACGAGCATCATGCAAGACTGCATTGATAAGCAGGGCCGTCTTGCGTATATGAAGGAGCAGTGACAACTGGTTCATGCTGGAATGTCTTGCGGCATTCCCGTTTGGGCTTGACATAGCCAGGCACCTCCGCCAGTGCCTGCGAAAGGCCATCCTTAGACTTTTGCAAGCTGCCCAGTCGTGACCAGGCAAATAGGACGATAGTAGCAAACACACTGTTCCCTTCTTGTGTGATTGAAGCGTCTCTAAAGGGACCCATCGCTCTTCTCTACGTTTCTCTTATTGGAAAGTTGTAGGTGAATAGGACATCTGGTGGAGTTGCCATTCAAGCTGGATGGGTGCGCGCTCAAGGTAAACGTTGGTTGGCAGGAAAGAAGTACCAACAACAGCGGTGAATTTGCTGCTGCTGAGGTGTACTGCTACAATACTCGCGCCCGCGCCTGCTGTGAGGCGCGGCACACCGACGACATGGGATGGTGGTGGAGCAATGAGACGCAACTCCTGGTTGGACCGTATTGTCTTCAACTTCCAGCACCGCTGGGAGACCAACCCGCAGTATCGCGCCACCGTCTCAGGAGTTGTGGGGTTGCTGCTGATCGTTGCCATGTGTTCTTGCACTGGCGTCGTCTCCGCACTGGCGAATGGCGCGCTGGCGAGTGTGGGCCTCGGCACCGGTAGTGGTCCAACCACAAATCAAGGCAGTGGCATATTGAACACTGGCACAAATCCTATAACAGGGGCAAAGCAATTCGCTATCCCCACGCAGGTGTGGACCCCCGGCGTCGTTCCCCCTGCCTCGCCGATTCCCAACTCACAGACACCCGCCCCTACCGCTACGTCTGCGCCGACGCCGACCGATACCCCGACGCCCACACCATGCGCGTCGAACTGTGGCGGTGGTGGCGGTGGCGGCGGCTACAGCGTAAAGGTGACGGCATCCATAAGCCCAAACCCTGTGAACGGGCTGAAATCGGCGACCATATCTATTCACACGAGCGTGCCCAATGATGGTGTTGGATTCCTGATCTCTGGGAACGCGACCCAGACGTATGAGCCGGCGGGAACGACGGATGCAAATGGCAACTTTTCAATGTCGTTCACGGCTCCCAGTTGCACGGGCTCTGTCAGTATTCTAGTCTTTGCTGACGGCGCCGCTGGGGCAGGACAACCTGGCTATTCCTTCAATCCACCATGCAATTGACAGCAGTTTCTCTGTAGCGGTAAGCAGTGCTTTCCCACGCCAGAAGTACTGCTTTACTCTGCTCTATTGGCGTTCTGCAGCGTCACGGCGATACACTGGAGTGGCTCGTCGCGGTGGCTGAGTCAACGTGTCTGGTGTTGTGCCAGATGACGTTGCGGTCAAAGGAGTGATGGCTGGTGTTCAGAAATCGTGCTTCCTGGCTGGACCACATCGTCTATAAATTCCAGCACCGCTGGGAGACCAACCCGCAGTATCGTGCTGCCGTCTCGGGTGTCGTCGGAGTGGTGCTCCTCGTCACGATGTGCGCATGCACTGGCGTCGTCTCCGCAGCTACCAGCGCGGCGCTTGCTGGTATTGGGCTTGGTGGTGGTGGCGCCCCTGGTTCATCCGGCGGGGGTAATCTCAATACTGGCACCAATCCCATCACTCACGCCAAGACCTTCCCTACCTCCACGGTTGTGTTGAATCCTGGTTCTATGCCAGGCATCTCCCAACTGCCGAACTCTGACACGCCCGCTCCCCATCCGACTGCTACGCCGACAGATACCCCTGTGCGTGGGGACGGAGGACCAGGCGGACCTGTCACAACCTGCAACGGTGCGCAAGGCTCCGCCTCGTGGGTATTGAATCCATGCCCATTGGTACATGGTCAAACTGGCACACTGACGATTGTGGACAAGAAGCATCCAGGCGCAGGCACGAATGTGGTGATAAGTTTCTGCTCGGCCTCGTCATGCGCGCAGGTCTTCCCGCCAAATGCGGGCTATAAGTTGGATGGCAACGGAATGGAGACGATCTCCTTCACCGTTCCGGATCAGGCGGCAAACAGCACAACGCCGGTCAGCGGCTTCATCAGCATCACTGGTGGTCCGACCATGAGTATCGCGGCAGCGCCTGTACAGTAGCCTGTACAGTAATGCAGTTGTGCCTTGACGCCACGACCGGTGCTAGCGTACACTCACTTGCAAGGTAGTGCGGCACTTATGCACCAGTGGAAGCGCCGCCGATAACCACATAGAGAACCGCAGCGAACCGGGACCAGTAGGCACGGAACATCCGTTTGCAGAGAGCCGGGATGGTGCAAGCCGGCACGGATACCATGCTGAACCGACCCGTGAGCCGCAGCCGAGAAACCCCATGTGAAGGCATCTTCATATTGGGACAAGGCTGCCGGAGGTCCACCGTTACCAGGGACGCCACGAGGCCGACAGCCGGCGCGTGGGCAGAGTGTAGACGCCGCACGCTGTGCAGCATATCTTGCATGGCAGCGAGCGTCGAGAATGAGGTGGTACCGCGGGTCTTACGCCCGCCCTCGGAGCGAAGAGCTTCAGGGCGGGCGTTTTGTTTGTCAGAGAGAGGAACCACATGGCGGAAGAGAACAAAGAGGCCAAGTTCGTCGAGGAGTTGGGAGACAAAGACGACGACTTCGCAAAGTGGTATCTGGATACAGTCTACAAGGCCGAATTAGCCGATGAGTCGCCAGTGCGCGGGTGTATGGTGATTCGGCCCTATGGCTATGCGCTATGGGAGAATATGCAGCGGGCAATGGACGACCGTATCAAGGTGACCGGCCATGAGAACGCTTACTTTCCATTGTTCATTCCTGCCAGCTTTCTGGAGCGTGAGGCGGAGCATGTCGAAGGCTTCGCGCCTGAAGTGGCGGTAGTGACACACGCCGGCGGCGAGGAGCTGGCAGAGCCTCTGGTGGTGCGCCCCACCTCGGAGACGGTCATCGGCCATATGTACGCCAAATGGGTGCAGAGTTATCGCGACCTGCCTCTGCTCTACAATCAGTGGGCCAACGTTGTGCGCTGGGAGAAGCGGACGCGTCCCTTCCTGCGCACGACTGAGTTCCTCTGGCAGGAGGGCCATACCGTGCATCGCACGGAGGATGAAGCTGAGGCGGAAACGCTGCTGATCCTGCATGACGTATATAACGACTTCTTCCTGAAGGAGCTGGCGATCCCCGGTATTCCTGGGCTCAAGAGCGAGAGCCAGAAGTTCCCCGGCGCGTTGCGGACATATACCATCGAGGCGATGATGGGCGATGGCAAGGCATTGCAGTCGGCGACCTCCCATAACCTGGGACAGAACTTCGCACGCGGTTTCGACATCACCTTTCAGGATGCTGATGGCGAGGTCAAGCTGGCGTGGACGACGAGTTGGGGCGCGAGCACCCGCATGGTCGGCGGGCTGATCATGGTCCATGGCGACTCTGCGGGACTGCGCATGCCTCCTCGGGTGGCGCCCGTTCAGGCGGTGATCGTGCCTATTTGGCGCAAAGACGCTGAGCGTGAGGCGGTTGCGGCGCATGTCGCCGAGGTGGAGCGCGCACTGCGTGCGGCGGGAGTGCGTGTGCGGGCCGACTGGCGTGAAGAGCGCCCAGGCTTCAAGTATAATGATTGGGAACTGCGTGGCGTGCCCATTCGTATTGAGATCGGGCCACGCGACGCCCAGAATGGACAGGTGGTGCTGGTGCCTCGGACGGACCGCACAGCAAAGGAAACGGTAAGTAAAGATGCCGTGGCCCAGCGTGTGCCAGAACTGCTTGCAGAGATTCATCAAACGCTGTACGATCAAGCATTGGCATTTCGCAAGAGCCGGACGTATCAGGTAGGAGACTACGATGAGTTCCGCGCGATTATGGCTGATCGCGCGCGGCTTGGTTTCATCGAAGCCTGGTGGTGCGGCGATAGTCAGTGCGAGGCGGAGATCAAGGCCGAGACGCAGGCTACGATACGCTGCCTGCCACTGGACCAGCCTGGAGGATCGGGCAGGTGCGTTCACTGCGGCAGGCCTGCCAGTGCTTGGGCAATCTTTGCCAAGGCGTACTAACATGCTAGCTCGCTAGTACGAATGGTGCAGCGCATGATCGAGGCGGCGCCACTATACTTGCTGGAGGCGTCGCCCTCCATGCCGTCTATGGAGAAGTAGCGTCAGAGGTATTAGCTCTCCATGAGATACACCAGAGAAGAGGTCTTACAGTGAAAGTTGTCATTCTCGGTTGCGGACGAGTCGGTGCGACTCTCGCGCAGTTCTTAGTCTCCGACAGGCATGACGTGACTGTGATCGATCAGAGCAGTGAAGCGTTTAACCGGTTGGGGCCGGACTTCGCCAAGGTAAATACGGTAATCGGCGATGGGACCGACGAGGATGTATTGCGCCGCGCCGGGCTTGAGGATGTGGATGCGTTCGTCGCCACTACCAATGGAGACAACCGCAATATCCTTGCAGCGCAGATAGCACAGCATACCTTCCGTGTACCGAAGGTGATTTGCCGCATCTACGATCCGATTCGGCAGCAGACATACAATGACTTGGGCCTGGAGAGCATTTCGCCTACCATCGTAGGCGCGACGCTTTTCCGCGATGCTCTTCTTCATCCCGTTAGCCGCGCGTCCGCGACCCATTCGCTCGCACAGGGGCGCAGTGTGCCGTTGACACGCGCCGCTCCTACAGATCATGCGACGACGCCGGATGCGGCTGTATCGCGACAATAACGGCAATGGCGACGAGAGGAATCGTATGTATATCTTGATTGGTGGCGGCGGACAAGTTGGTTACTACCTCACCAAAGGCTTGCTGCAACAGGGTCACGAGGTGGTGCTGCTGGAGAAGGATGGCCGGCGCGTGAATCAGCTTGGCGAGGAGCTTGGCTCGGCTGTGGTCCAGGGCGATGCCTGCGAAGCACGTGTGCTGGCAGAGGTCGGCTCTGAGCGCGCGGATCTGGTCATCGCCGTGACGGGTGATGACGAGGATAATCTCGTGATCTGCCAGCTCGCGAAGGCGCGCTTCCATGTCAAGCGCACGATCGCTCGCGTGAACAACCCGCGCAACGATGACCTGTTTAGCAAGCTGGGCATCGATGTGACGGTTAGTCCCACACGCACGATTCTGCATCTCATTGAGGCGGAGATTCCCCACCACGCGGTTGTGCCGCTGCTGACGCTGACCCGCGCGGGTCTCGGTCTGGTGGAGGTGACAGTGCCGCCAGGTTCACCCGCCGATGGTCGCAAACTGCGCGATTTAAACTTGCCACGCTCGGTGAATGTGGCGCTGATCGTGCGCGGCGATGAGAATATCACGCCCTCTGGTGACACCGTGCTCCAGTCTGAGGACCGCATCTTTGCGTTGGTCACAACTGAGGGCGAGGCGGCGCTACGCCAGATGATCCTGAGCGAAGAGTGACTGGTGCGCGGATTATCCGGCTCGGTAGTGGTACGTGTGGTATCAAATTATCTCCGGTTGTTGTCGCACGCTGAGACTCTGCAAAGCCGAAGCACGGGGTGAGG
Source organism: Ktedonobacterales bacterium (assembly GCA_036383155.1). Taxonomy (GTDB): domain Bacteria; phylum Chloroflexota; class Ktedonobacteria; order Ktedonobacterales; family JADMIN01; genus DASVOW01. The sequence goes on along the minus strand of DASVOW010000058.1, from coordinate 489 downwards.
GCGCTTTACAGCCCCATCGGACGCCAACAAGTCAGGCCGATCCGGCCTGACTCAGCGTACCAGTAGCCTATAACAGCTTGAGCCGTGTGAATGCGGTGTCAATGTGAACGAGATAGGCGCGTGGGTCGGCGATGGCATCGAGTTCCGCGGGCGTGATGTGGGCTGTCACCTCGTCGTCGGCTTTGAGCATTGCCAGTAAGCCGGCGCCGGCATCTTCGTTGCGCCAGACCCTTTGCGCGTTGCGCTGTACGAGCTTGTAGGCGAATTGACGATCCAGGCCCTTATCAACCAGGGCGAGCAGGATGCGCGATGAATAGATCAGGCCGCGCGTCAGGTCGAGGTTGGCGCGCATGCGTTCCGCATCCACCTCCAGGCCAGCCATGACGTCGTTGAAGAGCCAGAGCATGTAGTGGAGGGCGGCGGTGGCGTCGGGTAGGATGATGCGCTCGGCTGATGAATGGCTGATATCGCGCTCGTGCCAGAGGGCGA
>DASVOW010000057.1:0-2980 GCA_036383155.1 Ktedonobacterales bacterium | reverse complement strand
GCCACCCTTGCCACGCCTCGGCGTGCAGACACTCGCCGCGCTAATCGTCATGTTCCCCGCCGGACACGGCACACTGATCGAGGTGCTGCACAACCCTCTGATCACCACAAATCACAGCCGGACCTTCCTTGCGCTCTGGATCGCCGTCCCATTCACCTGGTTCTGGATCGTCGGCATGATGAACACCATCAACTGGGTGGATGGACTCGACGGACTGGCCGGTGGCGTAGTCACCATCACCGCCATTGTCATGGCGGCCATTAGCTGGTTGCTCGGCCAGCATACAGCGGCCCTGCTCTGCGCGGTGCTCGCGGGCGCCACGCTCGGCTTCCTCCCGCTGAACTGGCATCCGGCGCGGCTCTTCATGGGCGACAGCGGCGCCATGTTCCTGGGGCTGGCGCTCGCGGTGCTCGCCAATGTTGGTGGCGCGAAGCTGGCAACTATGCTGCTGCTGCTCGGCCTGCCAATTCTCGATACCGCCCGCGTCATCCTCCATCGCGTGCGCAAGGGACGCTCCCCGCTGCACTTCGACCGCTCTCACCTCCACCACCGGCTCCTCTCCGGCGGCCTGACACAACGCCAGATCGTGCTGCTGTTCTACGCCATCACCGTCACCTTCGGCGTCGTCACTGTCCTCGCGGCATATCTCCAGACGCTGCCGGGCTTCTGGCGCCTGAGCATCCATCCGCTCCCCTGGCTGTTGCCACACTTCACAGTGGCCGTCGGTGAGTTGCCCACTGTGCTGGGGCTTGCCTTGGTCGTAGCAGTCAGCGTAGCCGTCTGGCGTCTCGCCGCTCACCGCCGCAAGCTGCTCGGCCTCCCTCCCGGCTTCTCATCCTCACTGCACCGCGCTCCCACATCTCTCGCGCCCCGCTCGTCGGAGCGCGCTACCCTCTCCACTCCACGCGCACGACCGCTCACCCCTCCCCAGGGACTCACACCCTCGCCTTCCGCCTCAGGGACGCATCGCCGCCCCTAGCAAACGGCCACGCGCCTGCTACACGCGCTACGGAAGCGCCTGCTCGACATCCGCGATCAGGCGCAGCAGTGGCCCCACCTCGAACGGCTTCTGCACCACCTTGACCGAGACCGACCTGATCAATTCCTCGGAATCACTGCGCAATGCCTGCCGGTTTGCGGTCAGCAGAATGTAGCCGTGCCGTTTTGCCAGCCGCTCATCATCCTTCACCTCGCGCAAAAAGCCGATGCCATCTAACACCGGCATCAGCAGATCAAACAAGACAATCGCATGATACGGTGTCGAGCGCAACATCTCCAACGCCGCCTGCCCGTCGGGAGCCTCCGCGACCGCGTAGCCCGCATCCTCCAGCATCACGCGTAGTGTCTCGCGTGTCGGCTCATCATCATCCACCACCAACACCCACGCCATGTCCACCCTCGCTTACCCCAGAAATGCTCTTGCCATCGAGTATAACATATCCCACCTATCTATCCTGCTTCCATTTCACCGGGAGTACATCTGGGTTACGCCTTTGCGCGCTGCCCTCGCGTCGCCAGATCCACCAGCCACGGTGCCACCCCCTCGATCAATACTGCCAGGCCATAATAGCGAGGCACGATCACCTCGCGGCGCGGTCGCCTGATCAAGCCTGCTATTGCCCGTGCTATCACCTCCGGGCCGGGCATGCGCCCCCGTCTACCCTCAGTGAGCGTTGTGCGGATGAAGCCCGGTGAGACCAGCGACACGGAAACGCCGCTATCCTGCACCTCTCGTCGCAATGAGAGCGAGAAGCCTCGCAATCCGAATTTCGTCGCTGAGTAGACCGGATCGACTGCCACCATCCCCGCCACCGACGCTACTGAGATGATTGCGCCGTGTCGCCGTTCGAGCATCCCCGGTAGCACGGCGCGTGTCGTCAGCATCGCTCCCATCAAGTTGACGTTGACGACGTGCGCGATCTCCTCCGCTGGCATCTGCGCAAGGGCCGATCGCGCCCCGATGCCGGCATTGTTCACCAGCACATCCACCCGCCCATACGCCTCAGTAGCCTCCCGCACCAATCGTGCCACCTGCTTCGTATCGGTCACGTCTGTTTGCATTACCCGCGCTTCGCCTCCCGCCTCCTTGATAGCCTGGGCCACACCCGCCAGCTCCTCGGCTCGTCGTGCCGCCAGCACCACCCGCGCGCCGCGGCGGGCCAGTTCCAGCGCCGTCGCCGCCCCGATGCCCGAGCTCGCCCCTGTGACAATCGCCACCTCGCCTCGTATCGACCGCGCCATGTCGCCTCCCGCTTCGCCACAGAAGCACCGCGATAGTTCGTCACCCCGTCGCCAGACTCTGCATCAGCATAGCATGAGCCAGCAAGGCGGGTTCCACTTTTCGCGTCGCTGAAATGTCTTGCGCGGATCAGCGCCACGCACTTCGGTCATCCCTGTAATCGATACGCAAACGTGCTGGTGCATCGGCATGATTTTTGCCGCGCAAACAACGGCTTGGTCCCAGCAGTGTTCCGCCCACATCTGTTCACTCGCGAACAGACGCAGCCACTATCTGTCTAGTACAATTCTCACTATTCTCTCAGCGCCGCTGACTCGTGAAAGGAGTGGCTATATGTCTGTCCTTACCGCCTTACGCCTTGAGGTGGCCAACAACCCTGGAGAGTTGGCGAAAGCCCTCCATGCGGTCGCACAGGCAAACGTCAATATCCATGCGGTGGCGGGCGTAGCCACCGGGCAATCTAGTGTTATTGAGCTACTGCCCAACAACGTGATCGCCGCGACCTCTGCCCTGCAACAGAGTGGCTACCAGCCTCAGGAAGTCGAGGTAGCAGTGACCTGGGTGCCCAACCGCCCTGGCACGTTGCTCCAGGCATGCGAAGCCATCGCTGCCGCGGGCATCAATATCGATGCCGTCTACGTCGTCGCCACAGACCCTACACTCGGCGTGCAGCTTACATTCGAGGCCCGCGACGCCCAGCGCGTTGACCAGATCCTCGGTAGCGTTGAATACTAGAAGGTG
>DASVOW010000056.1:0-7530 GCA_036383155.1 Ktedonobacterales bacterium | reverse complement strand
GGAGCTTGGTGCGGGCGCGCAAGCGGTGAACGGGCGATGTGCCGGCCAGATAAACGCCGATGGGTAGATTATTCAGCATCGTGGCTACCTCCAGCGGCAGAACTGCGGACGCCGCGAAGGGTTTGAGCGGCATGCAGCGAGAGAATTGAATCCGCGAGATCGTCGACTGTCAGGCGTGGCGGAGTGAGTGGTAGGCCGTATGTGCCGGCTAGCGCGGCCACCTGTGCAAGCGGCGGAGGCAGTAAGCCACACGCAGCGATCTCTCCCGTGCGGCGAAAGAGGTCGTCAGGTGATCCGCTGAGCTTTAGCTCACCATACGACAGGATGAAGAGTATATCTGCGAGTCGAGCAACTTCGCCCATGTCGTGCGAGACCAACACGATGGTTAGCCCATCGCGGGTGCGCAGGTCTGCCAGCCTCTCGTATAGCTCGTCGCGCGCCTCGGCGTCCAGCCCGGCGCTGGGCTCGTCGAGCACAAGCACGCGAGGCCGCATCGCCAACACTCCAGCCAGCGCAACGCGACGGCGCTGTCCACCACTCAGCGCAAAGGGCGAACGTGAAAGAAATGCATCGTCATCATCGAGCGCCACAGAGGCAAGTGCTCGCCGCACACGCTGGTGCACGGTCGCCTCATCTAATCCGAGCTGGCGAGGACCGAAAGCTACATCCTCGAAGATCGTCGGCGCGAAGAGCTGGGCTTCTGGGAACTGGAATAGCAGCCCGACGTGTCGACGTAGCTCTCGCAGATCGGCGCCTTTCCCGGCATGGGGACTCACCTCTACGCCATGCACTGCAATGCGGCCGCTCGTCGGGCGCAACAGGCCGTTGAAGTGTTGCACGAGGGTAGATTTGCCAGAGCCGGTGACACCGACGATGGCGGCACAGGAGCCTTCCTCGATGCGCAGGGTTATGTCGCGCAATGCCACACGCGCCATAGGCGTACCTGGGTTGTAGATGTGGGTGAGGTGCTCGACAAGGATACTCATGAGGCCGTCTCCATGGGAGCAACAACGGCAGGAGCTATGAGCGCTGCCAAGGCCCGCACGAGTGTGTCAGGTGTGACCGCGCTAGCAGGGATGGACAATCCTGCAGCTCGCAGGCGTTCGCCGAGCACTGCCACGTCTGGCACAACCAGATGTAGTCGGCGGAGGCGGTCAAGGTCTGCAAAGACGGCGGCGGGTGAGCCGTCGAACGCTACATGTCCGGCTTCCAGGATGATGATGCGATCGGCTAAAGCCGCTTCTTCAAGCAGGTGCGTCACGTGGACGACGGTTAGTCCGCGCGCGCGATGGAGATCATGGAGCAGCCCGACCATTTCGACGCGCGCCTGGGGATCGAGCAGGGCCGTTGGCTCGTCGGCGACGATGCATGCGGGCTCAAGCGCCAGCACTCCTGCTATCGCAAGACGCTGGCGCTGTCCACCGGATAACTCATAGGGTGGCCGGGCGCGCATATCGGTCAGGCCAACCGCGGCGAGCGCGACGTCGACCCGGTGGGTGATCTCGGTGCGTGGGCGTCCACGAGCGGCCAGGCCCCAGGCAACATCATCCTCTACTATCGTCGCCACGATCTGGTTGTCTGGATCGGAGAAGATCATACCCACCAGCTCGCGGATGCGCCCGCGAGATTCGGGCAAGCGAGTATCGTCACCTGCGACGAGAATGCGTCCGCTGGAAGGAACCCGCAGACCATTGAGCAGGCGGGCGAGGGTGGATTTGCCGCTGCCGTTGTGTCCGAGGAGAGCCACATACTCGCCGCGTTTCACGGTGAGCGCGATGTCGTCCAGGGCGGGCGGGCGGTCCTCGGAGTAGGAATACGTGACATTCTCCAATTCGAAGAGTGTGTCATTGTCAGGCGTCACTGACACACCGTCGGCACCTTTGGGAGGAGTGGAAGGTGACATATCCGCATCATTCATGAGTCACCATCTTCTGGGAGTGCCTCTACACGTGCCGTGCGTCGATCTCTGCCGAGAAGCTGGCGTAGGGCGCGACTGGGGAACAGCAGAATTGCGAGTGCAGTGCGTAGTCCCCATGTCACGAGCCGTATCGACCAGAGCGGCGGGAACGGCTTCACGGTGTAGCCAAGCACGCGGGCTGTCGCGTTGGCGATGGCATAGTAGAAGGCGACGGTTGGCAGGGCGAAGGCCGTCACATATGCGAAGAGCAGTATGGGCCACAGGCGCAGCGCCAGGACGCCGACCACAACCAGTAGCGGGCGAATGGAGAGCCACTGCCATTCGCCACCAAGCAGCGCTGCTCCCGTAGCTAAGAACCAGGCCGCTGCGCCGAGGCCATTGCGCAACTCGTCGACGACATCTTTGATGGGCAATCCCGTCAGGAAGATCACGCCGAGCGCCGCAATGAATGTGACAGTGGCGATGACCAACGTGCCGATGCCCCAGATCAGGAACGGACGCATACGACGCTGCATTGCCCATCCCATAAGGAGGCCGACGATTGCTTCCAGCCCCATACGCCAACCAAAGTGTGGTCCGGCGAAGATGGTCACCAGAAAGGCTGAGACGGCAGCCGCGAGCAGGGTGACACGGGGCCCTCTGCGTAGGGCCAGGACGACGAACGGCGTCGGGACGGCGGGCCCGAGGACAGTGCCAATGAGTGGGATGTAAATAGCTGCGAGATCGAGGATCACGCCGACATCGGCGAGCAACCCGCCCTCGGCCACGCCAAGCGCATCCAGCCAGCCAGCACCTGGAGACGCATTCCCTGGATGTGGCGCAACGGGTCTCGCAGGAGATGCGTGGGCCAGCGTGATCTCAGGCGCGGCTTCCGTGTCACTCAGGAGCGGCGACATGTGGGGAACTGGGTCAGAGGTGGCGGGCAGGACGCGCAGATCCTCACTCATTGGCAGTGCGCCTCCTGAGAAACAGCGTGACGACGAATGCTCCAGCGATGCCTAGCGGCACCCATGCGGGTACGGGACGATTGAAGGCGTTGGTTGCAGTGCGCTGAGTATTGCGCAAGCGGGTACGGCGATTGAAGGTAGCACTCTCGACGACCAATCGCAATTCGCCGCGTTCGGCGCGGGCCAACAGGCGATCGAGACGGCGGGGCAACGCGACCATAGTCTGCGCAAGTGACACCCCTTCGCGGAGCGTCGTGCGACCAAGCTCGCCGACGCTCCCCACGCCGAGCACGCTTAGCAGGCCATTGATGCCATCGCGCTGCAAGAATTGCTGCGCGTAGGGCGCGGCCACCTGCGCGAAGTTGAACTTGGGCGAGAGTAGCGCTGTCAGACCGACCAGCATGCCAACCATTCTGCCGAAGAATGCGAATTGCGCTGGAAGACGCAACGGCTGATCGTAGAGCACAGAGCCGACATCGCCCATTACCTCTTGCTGGTTGACGTCGCGAATCTGGCCGAACGGTAAGGCGCTGAAACGCGTGAGCATCATGCCGATGATTTGCTCAATCGCGTCGCGATCCGCCGCCTCACCTAGAAAGCCCAGCTCATCGAGACCCTGCACGACGAGCGCGGCATCCTGTCGCACGACGCCGCCGAAGCAGTCGCGCAGGCCGCCACGCATGCGTGGCGTGATGACGCCTACCATGCCGAAGTCTACAAATACAAGACGCACACCGTTGTGGCGGGTGTCACCAGGTGCCACTGATTGCCCATCTGCGGCCGCGAGCGCATGGGGTTGCACGAGGATGTTCCCTGGATGGGGATCGGCATGGAAGAAGCCGGACTCGAAGACCTGCTTGAAGTAGGCGTTTGCTAGATGGATAGCGAGCGCATCGCGGTCGACGCAGGCTGCGTCAAGCTCGTCAACGTGGGTGATCTTGATGCCATCCATCCATTCGAGCGCCAGCACATGCCGGGTGGTATACTCCCAGATCACTTTCGGGGCGATGATGCTGGGATCACTGGCGAAGATCTGAGCGAAGTGCTCGGCGTTGTGGCCTTCGCGCTGATAGTCAAGCTCTTCGAACACGGTGCGGCTGAATTCGCGATAGAGCATGCGCAGATCGAGGAGGCGGTCGGCGGAGGGTGCGACGCGGCGCACTATGCCCAGAACGAAGCGTAGTGTGCGCAGGTCGGTCTGCACGATACGGTGGATGCCGGGGCGCTGCACTTTGAGGGCGATGATGCGGCCGTCTTTTAGCTGGGCACGATGTACCTGACCGAGGGAGGCTGAGCCGGCAGGCTTTGACTCGACCGCAACGAAGAGCTCGCTCAAGGGCGCTCCCAACTCGCTCTGGATGACTGCTGCGATGTCTTGGAAGCGCTCAGGGGGCACTTCATCTTGCAGCGCCGCCAGCTCTGCCAGCGCCTCGACAGGCAGCACGTCGGCGCGCGCGCCGAGGAACTGGCCTAGCTTGATCAGCAGGCCTCCGAGGTCTACCGCCGTCTGTCGGAACTCGCGCAGTATGCGCAGCAACGCCTCAAGATCGGGCCGAACGTCGTAATCGCCCCTGGCGCGGGCGCGCACGACACGGCTACGCTCATGATTGACTATCCAGAGTGTGCGCAGGAGCAGCGACGCTACCCGATAGGAGCGCCAGAAACGATTACGCCTGCTTCGCAAAGTCCACCATCTCAGCACCATTGGCTCCAGTGCGTATGTCACGCGATCATTAGCTGAAGAGTCCGCTCCCTGGCGCACTTCCTGACCATCGTACCTTATCATATGATAAGGAAGGCGTGGGTAATCTATCTCAGCGGTATTCTTGACTTGGTATTCCAGGGTCCTTCCGTTGTACGTATGGCGGGACTGGTAGGTGTCAGTCTGTTCGATTCTGATGGGAGAGATGATGGCAGATCGGAAGCGCGGACAGGATGATCGGGTGGATATGTCAGCGGCGGGGGCGCTGCCTCCTGGGGGTAAGCCTGACCCGGACGAGAGCCCCTGGCAGACGCTGGGCGCGCGGGAGGTCTATCGCAATCCGTGGATTAGCGTGACGGAATATAGTGTGCGGCGGCCGGACGGCCAGGTGGGGATCTATGGCGTGGTCGACCCGGGCGATAATGCGACGATTGTGGCGCTCGATGAGGCTGGCTCTATCTCGCTGGTGGGCGAATTTCGCTATGTGACGCAGCAATACCACTGGATGCTGCCGAGTGGCAAGGTGGAAGACGGCGAGGAGCCGTTGACGGCGGCGCAGCGCGAGCTCGCCGAAGAGGCGGGCGTCGAGGCGGAGGAGTGGACGAGCCTGGGCGCGTACCACCTGAGCGACGGCATTCTGAAGCAGGTGAGCCATATCTTTCTGGCGCGGGGGCTGCGTCCTACGTTGGCGCGTCCGGAGGGGACAGAGCTATTCGCCATGCGGAGTCTGCCGCTGCGGGAGGCGGTGGAGGCATGCTTGCGTGGCGAGATTGCGGACGCGCCGAGTGTGCTTGGCATCTGGCGCACGTGGTTTCTCCTGCATGATGGGGTGTAGCGATGAGGGCTCACGTTTGGGCCGAACCGAGAGCGAGGGTGCGGAGGCCGCTGAGGTCTTCGAATACGTGATCGGCGCCGGTGGCGCGAAGCTCCGCGACGGAGTGGATGGGACCTGTGGCGACGGCAACGGTGCGTAAGGCGCAGGCGGCTCCGCAGGCGACATCGGCTGGTGTGTCGCCGATGACGTAGGTGTGCTCGGGGGCAAAGTCGCGGGAGAAGGCTGTGCGGGAACGCTCAAGGGCGAGTGGGGGAAGCTGCTCGCGGGCCTCAGCTTCGTCGCCAAAGCCGCCACAGGCGAAGTAGTGGGCGAGACCGGCGGCGCGGAGCTTGGCCCAAGCGATGCGCTGGATGTTGCCTGTGACGAGGGCGAGCGCGGCTTGCTGGCCGGCGAGCCATTCGAGGATGGTGTGGGCATGGGGGGTATGGTAGGCGCTGAGATCGTCGGGGACGATCTGCTCGTAGGCATCGGCGGCGGTGGAGAAGAAGGCGGGGAGGCCGGCGTGGATGTTGGCGGGGGTGAGACCGGCGGCCAGGAGCGCGCGCCGTATGATGGCGGTGTCGGTCATGCCGGCGGTTTGTCCCAGGTTGTCGGCGCTAAGCCGCACGCCGTAGACGGTGAGGGCGGCGTCGCAGATGGCCTGGCGATGAACTGGTGGCATGCGGCGGAGGAGTGTGCCGTCAATGTCGAAGAGAAAGAGCATGGGGACTCCTGTAGAAATTATGTTGAGTGTGGATGCGGGCGGGATACAGATGTATAGCATACATCTGTAAAGCATACATCTATATAGCATATAACGGGGCCGGCTCCTGTGGTGAAGTCGACCCCTTGCGGATGTGTGCGGGAATGCCGTGCTGTTATGGGTTGCTCTGGTCGGCCTTGTCGCCGCCGAGCATGTCGCCGAGGCCACCCGCGTCGCCCATGCGATTTTCGGCTTCTTGTTGTGCCCGGTCGAGGCCGGATGCGGCGGCATCCTTAGCCTGTTGCGCGTGCTGCTCGCCGCCGGGAACCTTGTCTGCAGATTGGTCGATGGCGTCATCGACCCTGCCTTCGGCCTGCTGGCGCAGATTATCCATCTGGCCCTGGCCCATGCCGCCCTGGTCGTAGTTCTGGTCGGACATATGTGCTCCTCTTGCGTCGGAATGCAAACGTGTTGTCGATGTGCGACCCAGGTGCGCCCATGACACTCACGCAGGGGATGTCCCACCACGAGGGCTGTTCCTTCACATACAGTCCCTTGCATTGGTTGGTGCACGATCCGCGTCTCTCGCGCGCAAGAAACACGCCATCCATGTCTCATTCGTCTGTAAGAACGCTGACACATGGATGCCGCGGTGTAGTGCCATAACGATATGGAGCGGGCGGGTTAGGTGCGTTGGGCTAGGAGCCGGCGCGCCTGGCGGCCTCGGCCTCAACCTCGGCCTGGTGCTCGGCGTCGTAGCGGGCCTCAGGGATTGCACGCAGGCGCGCGAGCGGGATGGGGCGGCCACAGACCTCACAGAGGCCATACGTCCCGGTGGCGAACTTGGCGAGCGCGTGCTCGACCTCCTGTAGCTGGGCGCGCAGATCATCCTCTACGTCGTTGTCGCGCTCCAGTTGTTCGAGATCGGCGACTTCTTCGCCAGTGTCGTGTACGTCGTCGGCTTTCGAGGTGGTGCCCTGGGCGATGCCGCCACGATCGTCGCTCTGGAGCGAGGCTAGATCGGACTGGATCTGCGCCCGTTTTTCTTCGAGCTGGGCTTTTAGCTCGGAGAGGATTTGTGGAGTCAGCTCGTCGTTCATGATGGTGTCTCGCTTCTCAGGTGAACCGCCTGGTTTGCTAGCAGGGGCCGGGTACGGCGCTGCAGACCTCCATGGGGTGGACGGATGTCGTCTGGGAGTTGTATGTGGACGCGAGTCGCCCGCCGAAGAGGGCGGCAAAAGCAAGGGCGGGAATGAGAACGAGGGCCAGCAGTGTGTGACGCATAGAGTAGTACCTTTCCGCGTTGAGGACGTGTCTGGCCCAATTGGACGAGACGGATAGGAACTGATGATCGCCACATAAGCGGCTCATTCCTGAGACGCGCCACTGTTTTCAGTATGGTGTCACAACGTTGGCATATGAGGCAAGTGTGCCTCGTGTGAGATG
>DASVOW010000055.1:0-7418 GCA_036383155.1 Ktedonobacterales bacterium | reverse complement strand
TCGGGATCATCCTGATAGCCAAAGTACACCTGAGCCGCGGCGTCTATGCCATACGCCTCGTTGCCGTAGGGGATGGAGTTGAGGTATAGCTCCAGGATCTCACGCTTGGTGTAGACACCCTGGTAGGTCATACCCATCGCCAAGATCGCTTCACTGAGCTTGCGCGTGAAGTTCGGTGAATTGTCTTGCAGCACCTGCGCCTTGATGAGCTGCTGTGTGATGGTGCTGCCACCCTGAGTCACGCCATGTGACTGAATATTCGCGACAGCGGCGCGTCCAATCGAGACAAAGTCGACGCCGCCATTATTCCAGAACTCGTGATCCTCGATGGCGACGGTGGCGTTGACTACTGAGATAGGCACGTTCGCAAGGGAGATGCTGTGCTGCGCGCCGACGTCTCGTAGCTCGTAGAGCAGGGTGCCCTTGGAATCGTAGATGCGCACGCTATCCTGCGAGGCGACATGATGCTGCAACCCCTTGATCAGACTGTACTCAGACTGATAGTACGAGGCGGCTGCGGCGATCGACGCTGTGAGCACCGAGATGATCAGCCCGAACATCACGATAACCGAGGCCCAGGCCGCTCGCGTGATGGTGGATGCCTTGGCGGTCTGGCGCGCGCGCGCCGTGCGCCGCATGAACATGGTATAGCGACGGCGGCGGCGTGAGCTGCGCCGCGCATCGAAGACGGCGCGCTGCTGCGCTGGCGTCAGCGGGCGTGACGGGGGCATATAGATCGCGGGCCAGTCTTCGTCGAAGTCGGCCAAGCCCATACGATCATCGCCGTGGCGCTCTCGCTCGTGAGCGACATGCGTTGCATATTCGTCTTCGTCTTTGGCGTCGCGGGAACGAGAGGCGCGAGGCGCCGTACTCCGCCTGGGAGGCGGCGGCAAAGCCATCGTCGGCTCGTCGGCAACGGTTGAGCGTTCTTCTTCATCGTTCAGTACAGCTGGAGCGTATTCGTCTTCCTCGATCGGCGCTGCCGGCGTTGACGCATCCACCGCGCTGTCGGCGCGCGCGTCGTCGCCTTGGGGTGGTTTGGGAGAAGTGGGCGCGCCACCGGCGCCATCAGAGGCATGCTGCGCGGCTGGGCGGTCTCTGGAGATACGCTGCGTTGGCTCGTCGCCGTCGCCGTTGCCGTAGTGAGGCTCGCCAGCGTCGTGACCGTCGCTCTCCGTCGGGATCCGATCGCGGTCGGCGTCGTGCCCATCATGCTCAGGGGAGGCGCCGGAGTGTAGCACCTCACTCGCCCCAGCGGACGGGCCGTCTTGCATGTTGGCAGCATCGCCCGTATCAGGAGTGGTGGATGCATCAGCAAGTATGTCGTGCTCGTCGCGAGCATGTTCCTCCGGCTCAGGTGTGCCGGGGGACGATGTCCTTCCAGTCGTGTCCAAGTATCCAACCCTCCAAGCGAACGTGCGATGAATGACGATGAAAGAAAATAGCAGAGGCAACCCTCCACATAGAGGGTGTGCCGTCGTACAATGCGCTCTGTGCGGCGCCGGATAGTGACGGGTGAGCCAGCGGCGCGAGTCTCATACCTGCCCGAAGCCGTCATTGATAAGAGACGTGCAACCGTGATGGTTTGTTTCTCTCTGAGTACCAATACGGCGGCAATCTTTACATTTGACCAGCACGTATATGCATCATGCTGATACAGCATGCGATAATCTGAGACAAGGATGCCGGCACATAGCAGCCGAGCGTCATCTCCGGAGGAGCATAGAATGACCTCGGATAGAAGCCACCACTCCAACCGCACCACTGAGAGTACCATGCCGCACGATGCAACGCAGCAAACGAACCAAGGCGAGCGCGCCAGCGGCGACCAGCGCGCGGCTGTTCGCATTCGTTTCGCGCCCAGCCCTACCGGATTTCAGCATATCGGCGGCTTCCGCACCGCACTCTTCGACTGGCTGTTTGCCCGCCATTACGATGGGCAGTTTTTGCTGCGTATCGAAGACACAGACACAGCACGTACAGTGCCAGGTGCGGTGGATGCGATCATCGAAGGGTTCCGCTGGCTCGGCATGGAGTGGGATGAGGGGCCGATCGTCGGCGGCGCATATGGCCCCTATTTCCAGACGCAGCGGCTGGAACTCTACCGCAGCGCGGCACACCGGCTGATGGCGGGCGGCTTCGCCTACCCCTGCTTCTGCACGCCGGAGCGCTTGCAACTGGTGCGCGAGGCAATGCGGGCGCGCGGCGAGCCGCCGCGCTACGATCGCCACTGCCGCCCGCTCTCGCCGGAAGAGCGCGAGCGGCGCATAGCCGCAGGCGAGTCGTATGTGGTGCGGCTGGCTGTGCCGGAGCAGGGCACCACACGAGTCTGCGACGAGCTACGCGGCGAGATTCTTTTTGAGAACGCGACGCTCGACGACGCTGTCTTGCTCAAATCGAACGGCTACCCCACCTATCATTTGGCGCATGTGGTGGACGATCATCTGATGGCTATCACCCATGTGATCCGTGCCGAAGAGTGGATTCCCAGCGCCCCGCTGCACGTTATCGAGTACGCGGCTCTTGGCTGGGAACTGCCACGTCTGGTGCATGTGCCCGACGTGCTGGGACACGACGGAAAGAAGCTCAGCAAGCGCCACGGTGCTCTGCCATTGCTGGCCTATCGCGATATGGGCTATCTCCCTGAGGCGCTCCTCAACTACATGGCGCTGCTGGGATGGTCCTACGATGACAAGGCTGACATCCTGAGCCCAGACCAGATCATCGCCGCCTTTACACTTGATCGCGTGGGAACGTCGGCGGCGCGCTTCGACGCTGAACGTCTCCTCTGGATGAACGGCGTGTATATCCGTCGCCTCTCGCCCGAGATGCTGGTAGAGCAGACGCTGCCGTTCCTGGAGCGCCGGGAGGCGGAAGGCGGCCTGCCCGATAGCGTGGAGCGCCCGCTCGATCGTGGCTACGTGCGGCGTGTGCTGCTGCTGGAACAGGAGCGGATGAAGACGCTCGCGGATGCGGCAGGCGCCACAGCATTTTTCTTCGAGGATGAGCTGGAGTATGCGCCGGAACTGCTCATCGCGAAACAGATGGATGCGCGACGCACCCTGGAGGGCCTGCGCGAGGCGCAGGCTGTGCTCGCCGCTCAGCCGGAGTGGGAGGCGACGCAGTTGGAGCACGCGGCGCGCGATCTGGTGGCTCGCCTCGGACTAAAGCCAGGGCAACTCTTTTCCAGCTTGCGTGTTGCCGTGACTGGGCGTACGGTCTCGCCGCCACTCTTCGAGACGATGGAGGTGCTCGGTCGCCAAAGGTCATTGGAACGGATAGCCGTGGCCATAGCTCGTTTAGAGAGTAGGGAGGCCTGATCCACTGCTCCGCACGGAAAGGGGGCGTGCGGCGCGATGGGTGACAATACCGGCGCGTTTTCATCTGAGGCTGCCGGGTTCGATGGCATCTAAGCGGCGCGCTCCACGCAATTGACAGCGACAGGTGGAGAAAGCACAACACCTATCCGTTGCGCCTGAGTGTCGATGCGGCTACAATGGCACAAGAGACTCGGGCTGTGATACGGCTAGAGCATGCTGGCATGCTCCGGAAGCGCGACTCGCCGAGGCAGTATTCGGATCACCAGCGCCGAGAGTATTGGTACGGCTGGAGGTTGGGGAGGTTTTCGTTGGACGTGTTAGTCACGGGGGGCGCCGGCTTTATCGGCTCCCATCTCTGCGAGCGATTGCTGCAAGAAGGGCACAGCGTGCTCTGTGTCGATAACTTGATCACCGGCTCGGAGCGCAATATTGCACCGCTGCTCGCGCATCCTGGCTTCACGTTCATGCTGCATGATGTCGTCGAGCCGTTTGACTTCTCGGTGGATGCCGTTTTCCATCTGGCAAGCCCCGCGAGTCCGGTTGGCTACTGGGAGCATCCCTTCGAGACGATCCGTGTCAACAGCGAAGGGACGATGCGCTTGCTGGAGACGGCGCGCCGCTGCAGGGCGCGTTTCCTGATGGCATCCACCTCGGAGGCGTACGGCGACCCACTGATCCACCCGCAGAGTGAGGACTACTTCGGCAATGTGAACCCGAATGGTCCGCGCTCGTGCTACGACGAGAGCAAGCGTCTTGGCGAGACGATCACCGCCGAGTTTCACCGGCAATATGGCATGGATACGCGTATCGTGCGCATCTTCAACACCTATGGCCCGAATAGTCAGCTTCACGATGGCCGCATGATTCCGAACTTCATCGTGCAGGCGCTGAAGGGGGAGCCACTGACGATCCACGGCACGGGCCAGCAGACGCGCAGCATCTGCTATGTGGACGATCTGGTGGATGGGTTGATACGGGCGATGTGGAAGCCGGGAACGACGGGCGAAGTCTTCAACCTGGGGAACCCCGAAGAGCACACGGTATGCGAGTGGGCCGAGTTGATCATTCGTCTCTGTCACTCGAATTCGCACATTGTCTTTGAGCCGAAGCGAACCGATGACCCGGAGCGGCGGCAGCCCAACATTGACAAAGCGTGGCGCGTGTTGGGGTGGTCGCCGAGCGTGACGCCTGAGCAGGGGCTTCGGCGCACAATCGCGTGGTTCCGTGAGGAATTGGAGCAATCAGCCTCGTGTCTATCGGTAACAGGACGTTAAGCGGATTGGATGCGCCAGAGAGCGCTGGTGGTGCTACGGGCAGGTTGACGATGACGCAGCTCGTCGTCGCCTGTGCATGCTGTGTCGTGGTTGCCGTAGCGCTGATCGCGCTACCGCCGACGCCGGCCGGGTGGCTGGTGCTGGGTGGAGCGGCGACGGCGCTGGTGGTGGTCGCGCCAATGGTCGGCCTGCTGCTGCTGCCCTTCGCGGTCGCGTTCGGCTCGCTGGTGGCGCTGGATGCGGGTGGCATCCACGCAGGACCAACCGATCTGCTCGTCGCCGCGCTGGTGATCGCCTGGGGTGCGCGCAGAGTTGATTACCGCAGGTGGCTTAGCCGTGAAGGCGGGGGGAATGTCTTTACGCGGGGTATACATGCCCTCGGCGATGCATGGCGGCGCGACCGGTTGCGCGTTGTCGTTTTTGCCGCGCTGCTGGCTTATCTCGGCGTGATCGCCCTGTCGCTGGCGGTGGCATTTAAGAGGCCGCCGGTGCTCAAGGAAGTAATAAAGTGGACTGAGGTTGCGGTGCTGGTGGCGGTGACGTATTGGGCCGCATGTACCCCGCGACGGGTGCGGTGGGTGGTCTGGGCGCTGATCGCGGCGGGATTGGCGGAAGCATTGCTTGGCTATGGGCAGTGGATGCTCTCCGCCGGAGCCGCCGGTCCTGGCGGTGATACTATTCGCGTGCTTGGCACCTTTGGCCAGCCCAACCCGTACAGCGGTTACCTCAATTATGCGCTGCTCCCCGCCGTCGCGCTGGCGCTCTTTAGCCGCGATGTGCGCGAACGTTGGGTTGCTGGCGCGGCAAGTGTGTTGCTGCTGGGCGCGCAGGTGCTGGCGAACTCACGCGGCGGCATGATTGGGCTGGTCGTTGGGCTGGCGGTGATCGTGGTCGTCGGTCTGCGGCGGGAACGGTTGGCGGTGCTGGTCGCGGCGGCCGGCGTGCCGCTGTTGCTTGTTGCATGGCTTGCCCATCTGATCCCAGCGCGGCTTACGGATGCCTTGCTGCGCAACTTTCGCATCAATGATGTCTCGGTCAACGGGCAGATCAACGACGCGAACTACTCGACGATGGAGCGGCTGGCGCACTGGCTCGCGGGGCTGCGCATGTTCCAGGCGCATCCCGTGCTCGGCGTCGGCGCGGGCAACTATGACGCTGCCTACTCGCGGTATGGCGATCTGCTACGCTGGCCTGAAAGCCTGGGGCAGGCGCACAACTACTACATCAACGTGGCGGCGGAGACGGGCGCAATCGGTCTGTTGGCGTTCTTGGCGCTCGTCGTCTTGGTGTTACTGCTCGGCTGGCGGGCGACGCACCCACGGTTGGAAAACGCTGCCTCATCTGCTACTGGCTGGGCGCTGGCGCTGGGGCTTTTCGCCGTGCTGGTGGCGTTGACGGCGCACAATCTGACGGATGATCTGTTTGTGCATGGCATGGAGCTCCAGGCAGCGCTCTCCATAGGCTGCCTGCTACGCCTGAAGGACCAGAGTAAAGACGGCGCGTGATCTGATGTGTTATGCTGTCGTGGCTACCTCGCCCGGCCTGCGCTCGTGGCGGTGAGTGGTGTGTTGTGAGAGACGTGACAGGTTAGGTCGCCCCCATGCGAGTTGCTTTTAACGGGTTGTTTCTTCAGGAGCCGCACTCCGGCACCGGGCGCTATGTCTATAACCTGTTGCAGTCGCTTGGCCGCGTCGATGGTGTGACAGATTATCTCGTGCTGAGCCCTCGCGAGCCGCGAGCCGCGCCGGAGACACCCTCCACATTCGCCTGGCAGACGGTGCCGGTTGGGCAAATCAGCCGCGGCGGCGAGAACATCGAAAAGCTGGTCTGGGAGCAGCGCACCTTCCCAAGCGCGGCGAAGCGCGCCGATGCGTCGGTGATGCACATTCCCCACTTTGCGCCTCCGCTTTATGCACACCACATTCCCACCATCGTCACGATTCACGATGTGATCCAGTTTCGTCTGCAGGTTTATCGCGCGTCGCCGGCGGTCCAGGCATATATGCGCTTGGTGACGCGAGCCGCGCGCAATGCGACGATGATCCTCACGGTCTCGGAGTACTCGAAGCAGGATATCATCGAGGTATTGGATCTGCCTGAAGACCGAGTGCGTGTGATCCGCGAGGCGCCCTCCATGCAGTATCGCCGCGTAACGGACCCCAATCTACTGGAACGTGTGCGCGCGATGTATGGGCTGGGCGAGCGCTTTATCATGACGACTGGCATTGATCAGCGCAAGAACGTGGCGGGGCTTGTCGGCGCATTCGCTGCTGTCTACCACGAATTGAACGACCCGGAGCTGCAGCTTTTCGTCGTCGGCGACCCGAAGCGCCTGGGCACCAGTCCATTATTCCCCGACTGGCGGCCGCTGGCGGCCACGTTCGGCGTGGCCGATCAGGTCGTGTGCGCGCCGGTGGATGAGGCGGATCTGCCCGTGCTCTACAGCGCGGCGACCTGCTTTGCCTTCGCCTCACTCTATGAGGGATTCGGCCTGACGCCGCTCGAAGCGATGGCGTGCGGCGCGCCTGTGGTCTGCTCGGATCGCACCTCGCTGCCCGAAGTGGTCGGCACAGCCGGCATCCTGGTGAATCCGGAAGATCCCGATCGTATGGGCGCGGCATTGCAACGGGTGCTCACCACCCCCCAATTACAGGACGATCTGCGCGCGCGTGGGCTGGCACGGGTCAAGCAGTTTAGCTGGGATCAGGCGGCTGTAGAGACGAGCACGCTCTACGCCGAGGTGACGGGAACAAAACGAGAGTAGCCGGGTGAGGAGAGGAGAGGTCATGCGCGTCGCCATCATCTCGAAAACATTCGTCGCGGA
>DASVOW010000054.1:0-1585 GCA_036383155.1 Ktedonobacterales bacterium | reverse complement strand
CACGCCATCGCCAAGCACCTTCTGCTCAGCCAGGCCAAAGTCGGTGGTGCGGTGCGTGGCGAACATGTCGAGCTCCTGGAAGGTGCCGGGGTCGAGCAGCAGGTCCAGGCGCTCGCGCGCGGTGAGCTTGCCCTTCTTGTGCTGGGCTTCGATGCGCTTCTGGCCGCCGCCCTTGGACGCCTCTTCGCGCAGGCGGCGTAGCTCCTCGATCTTCTCACGTGTGGTCTTCATCGACATAGTCTCCGGCTGATATGCGAATAGCGCATGGTGATAGTGCTTTATTGCTGCGGAGCATCCTCGACATGCTCGCGCTCAGGCTCGCGCTGCACCAGCTCCAGCAGCACGCCGCTCGTGCCTTTGGGGTGAATGAAGATGCCACGTCCCTCGGCGGTCGGACGTGGCGTCGTATCGAGCAGTGGCGCGCCCGCAGCCTGTAGCTCGCTCAGCGCACGGTCGACGTCTTCGACTTCGAGGCAGATGTGGTGCAGCCCTTCGCCGCGCTTTTCGAGGAAACGCGCCACGCCTGTCTCGGCGTTCGTCGGCTCCAAGAGCTCGATCTCGCTGCCGCCGGGGCCGCCGAGCGGCAGGAAGGCGATCTTGACGCTCTCGCGCGGAAAATCGAGAATGCGCGATGGGACGATGCCCAGCATATCACGGTAGAAGCGCAGGGAGGCGTCGAGGTCGCGCACGACGATGGCGACGTGATCGATGCGCCTGACGCCGTGGATAGCTGAAACGCCCTGGATGGCCTGGATATCCTCGCTTGACATGGTGCGGTTCCTCAGGTGCTGAGCATGTGTATATCCGCGTCATGGTATGCCCAGAAATATGCAGGCGTCAAGCAGCGTCAAGACTTCTCACTTGCCGAAGAAGCGTTGCGTCAGCATGGCGATGAAGACGCCCTCGACGAGCAGCCCCAATACAGCTTCAATCGCCGCTATCCATGCCTGGGGCGTCGCAATGCCAAACTGGCCTGAGAAGACGCGCCCGTGAAACGCCGTGATGCTCACCAATAGTGCCGCTGGTGCATCAAGGGGCGGTTGCGGGCCATAGCCGAGCCACCCACACATAAAATAGGCCACAGCAGCGGAGCCGACCACGAGCAGATACGCCATGATGATGCGCCCCATGCGATAGCCATAGCCTGCCAGCAGCCCCAAAAGCAGCGAGAAGAACCAGCGACCCAGCATGCCCTTGCGCAAGTATGTCTTGCGCTCGAGTACTTGCGCGCGGTAGGCGTAGCGCCCGGCGGGCTCGCTGAGCCCCTGCGATTGCAGCGCGTTGGCGAGCTGGTGGTAGGCGCGGGCGGCATCCAGATACGCTGTAATGCGAGTGACGGATGTTGGCCGGCTCGATTCGGGCTTTTCGTGCGGCTCTACGAGATCTTCGCGTATGCGCAGGCTGTCTTCATCGCCCAATCGTGGCACCTGATCCCAGTCGATGCGCGCCAGCGAAACGCCGTTCCAGATGACGTCACCCAGCCAGGTGTGGGAGTCGAACGTGACGTCGCTCAGCACGGTTGCCGGGTCCATCCGTGCTCCATGCAACACCGTGCCCTTGAGGTTCGCGCGGTGCAGGCGCGTGT
>DASVOW010000053.1:0-9331 GCA_036383155.1 Ktedonobacterales bacterium | reverse complement strand
CGCACGAGCGGCCCTCTCCCACCAGGCAACTCCTCGGGAACAAACAGGATACCAGGTGCATCTTACCAGGACCAGACGTGGACTTCGGCATTCAACCTGCCAAACCTGACGAATTCACCGAGCAACCCCAGCGGACAAGGTGAGGCGAATGGCGAGCGTCCTGATGTCCCACGCTCAGCAACGGAGACACGAGTACTCCCGCCATCCGATAAATGGAAGCAAGAATAGGCGAAGCAACTGGGATTAGCTCGCCGCTGCGGTTGGCCCTTCGGCTGTGGGTGGCCTGACGTGGGGCACAGGCGCTGGCGTCGATTCGAATACCGAGACACCGACAATCTCGGCGGTGCTGGTGCTGAGAGCCGCTGCCAGGCGGCGGAGCGCATAGGATTGAGGCTCTTCCTTGCCTTGTTCAAGATGTGTGATGGTTTCGCGACGGAGGCCGGTTAGCTCGGCTAATTGACTGATGCTCAGGCCGCTCCGCTGGCGAGCCTGGCGCAAGCCACGCAGTTTCATAGGTATACTTTCCTCCTCATCGAGGCCGAGAGGATGCGCCGAAGCGACGCTGCTTCTGCGCAGTCCTGGTGTGATGGTATGCGCAGCGAATCATTCGCACGTTAAAGTGTCGCACACCGCATGCCAACTTTGTAGACTGTATGGCATCTTTCGGGCCACACAGGCCTGGGCGTACGGCACGAACACTCGATGGGGTATGGAGACAACCGCTCCCCGTCACCATCTGTCTCCATTCTATCAGATGGCGGCGGGAGCGTAAAGGTTGATCGGGTCCTGTAGCGGCGACAACTCTCCCGCTTACAAGCGGGAACTTCCAGGCCGAAGCCAGAGAGTGTTGCCCCACTCTCAAAATATTCAGGCTGGCGTTGAAATCACGGTCCAAGACGATACCGCAATCGGGACAAGGACTGGCGTCAGCGTCGCTGTGCGGAGTGCATCAATGCTGTGCGATGAATGCGCTCTGCCATGTGGGGAGCGCCGGAATGCCCAGCGGGTCGAGCGCGAAGCCCCGAACCCAGGGACGCAGCACATAGATGTTTTTCGCCTGGCTGTAGGGCATCCACGCGCCATGATCAATCGACATCTGCTCCGCCTGATTGTAGTCAGCATAGCGCTGGCTGCCTGTCTCGCCGTCGGCCGTCTTCATCAGGGCAAAGGCTTGCGCATCGTTCACAGCTGCATAGTCGCTGTCCGAGGCCGGGTCAAACTGCAGTGTGAGCCAGTCATACGGGTCGGGATAGTCAGGGAGCCAGACCAGCATATAGAGCTGGAGCTGATGCGTGCGACCACGATTGACTAGTGTGTCGAAATCAAGCGCCGACAGGTCGATCTTGATGCCGGGCATGGCGGTCTGCCACATCTGACGCAACGCCTGGGCGATGTTTGTGTTGTCCTGACTGCCAGCTGGGTAGCTCAATGTGATCGGTGGGATCTTGGCAATGTCGCCACCGTACTTATCATTCGCATATTGCTGGATCAGTCCCTTGGCCTTCGCCGCATTGGCATCAAGACTGGTGGTGCCATCGGGGCCGGTCAGGCGGCTATTGTAGCCGGGCATGCCCTGTGGCACGATATGGTAGCTTGGTATCGCCGTGCCCTTCAGCACTTTGTTGGCAAGGATATTCCGGTTGATCGCGTCCGAGAACGCCAGGCGTACGCGCACATCGTCGAAGGGCGGACGGGTCCAGGTGCCAGCCACATAGTTCGTCTGCAGGTTTGGGTTTTCCTGGAGAATCCCTTTACTCTTGTCTAGCGCCTTCGCACCTTGATACTGCGCCAGTGGAACTGAGATCGAGACATCATGCTTACCATCGACGAATTCTTTGTAACCCGTATCCTGATCCATATAGAAATGGAAGTTTACCGTGCTGATGGCTGGCTTCTGTCCCCAGAATGCGGCATTCGCCGTGAGCGAGAGCGCGCCATTGTGGTCCCACTGCGCCACTTTGTACAGATTGCCGCCGAAGCCGCCGTTCTCCGCCAGATGATCCGTCCACTTCTTGTCGCCCCAGCGATCGATGAGTTGCCTGGGCTGGGCATAGGCGGTCGGGTATGTCAACGCCTGGAGGAAGTAGGACGCGGGTTTCGCCAGCTTGATCACCAGCGTGCGCGGATCGGAAACGATGAGCGAGCGCCCGATCAGCGTCCAGATATTGCCTATTACCGTCTTCCCGTCGAGGCTGCACCTCGCGTTGCTATAGGATTGAGCGTCCTTGATGGGATAGAAATAGTATGCCAGGGATGAGCCGAGGCAGGGGCTAAGCGAGCGATTGAGCGAGTAGGCAAAGGTGCTGGCGTCGATCGGTGTGCCATCGCTCCAGTGCAGACCGGCACGTAGGTGGAACGTGTATGTCATGCCGTCGTTGCTGATGTCAGGCATCCGCTCGGCGGCCCACGGTATCACGTTGAGGTTGCCGTCCGAGGCGACGAGGCCAGGAAACACGAGATAGATGGCCTCATAGGAGAAATAATCGACAGACTGTGCGGGATCGAAGGTCGCAATGTCGTTTGCGCCGATGGCGAGTTGGTAGTCGAGCGTCTGATCGGCGGCCTTGGCGACACTCTGCGGTGCCGCGTCGTTGCAACCGGCAAGCGTAGCACAGAATATGCTCAGCACGAGCCCGAGCGCCGCCCAGTGAACGCGGGCTTTGCGTATGTACATGCGGTTATCTCCTCACGTAGTCGTATACAAGTATACGCCGTGTCGCATAGCTGATGCGACCGCATGCTACTTCGTGCTAGTCGAGGTCCTGTCGTCCTGCCAGCTTGCTGCTAGAGCAGGTCGTCCTTGAAGAGTACGCCGCTGGCCCCCACAAACTCTCAGACTACGCCGTGGGGCTATGGTTGCGTCGGACTTCGCGGCGAGTCTACGAACCGGTGGGCTGTCACTGTCCTCCCGTCGCCCGCTCCCACACGGCGGCTCTCGCTAGAGCCACCCCTGGTGGCGGAAGATATAGAGCGCGGTTGTGCACACAGCCAGTACGGTCACTACCATCAGCATGAATCCTCCAGTGCTCGTGAGGAACGGGACACTCTGCAGATTGCTCGTGCCGAAAAATCCGAGGATCACCGAGGCCGGGAGCAGCACGGTCGAGACGAGCGTCAACACCTTCATGATGTTGTTGGTGCGGTGTGACATGTGCGAGACATAGATGTCGAATGTGCCATTGGTGGCGTCCTTGGCGGCCAGCAGGTCATCCCCTAGCTTCCACAGTCGCTCCTCCAGGTCGCGGAAGTGTTGTACCACATCGGCCTCCGGGACCCAACGGAAGTCTGGCCGGAGGAACGCGGCGAAGATTGGCCGGTGTTGGTCGGCCAGCTGTGCCACGGCGAAGACGTAGCGTTTGAAGTGCAGCAGGTCCTCCAGAAAGTCGTCTGTGGTGTCGCGCAGCGCTCGCTCCTCCATACCCTCGATTTCGTTGATCAGCTCCGCGTGCATCTGTTCATAATAACCGACCAGCTCATCGAGCAGGATGTAGAGCATGAAGGCGGAATCGTGTGGGAGTAAATCGGGACTATTGTTGGCGCGCGCAAAGGCACGTCTGACAAACGGCAGGGGTGCCCGGTGCACACTGACGAGAAAGTTGTGCCCGACGAAAAGACTCAGCCGCCGCGCCTCCACACGGTAGGCCTGAGGGTTCGCGGCGGGAATCGTCGCGGTGACGAAGAAGTGGTTGTCGAATAAGTCCAGGCGGGGGCGCTGCCACACCGAGAGAGTCGCCTGCACGCCACTGGAGTGCAGACTGAGCAAGCGCGCGACGTTTTGCATCTCTTCCGGCGTGTAGCCGGTCAGATCCACCCAGACGAAGTTGCGCTCCTGGGAGACGAGGTCGGGCAGCGTTTCTGGTTTCACCAAGCTCGGCGCGACATCAGGCTGGAAGAGGTAGGCGGCCACCGACGGCTGAAGCTCCTGGAAAGCCTCTTCGAGCGCGATGACGTCACCCTGCTCGATGGGAACATCTGCCGCTTCGGCGATAAGCGTGACGTGCTCGTCGTCTGAGGCTAAGACTGCACCTGCATCGAGGTCTGGGGCCGCGGCAGGGAGGTCAGTGGGCTGGATGGACATGGGCGATCTCCCCAGCAAAAATCAGTGTTACGGCTCGCCTCGGATGCTGCGGCCTCTACGGGTACAATTGGGCACTCCGTGCAGTCCTGCAATACCTCAATTCCTGTGCCAGGGGATACGTTGCGCCAATCGCAGGCTACTTCGTGCTGCTCGAGGTCCTGTCGTCCTCGCGGGCCGGTTTCGGTTAATAGCCGAGCAGCCCTTGTAGCTCTTTCTCAGATTGTTTGCTGAGCGGGATCATCGTGTCATGCCCGTCGTTGAGCTGAAGGGTGTAACTGTTGCGGGTAAATTGGATGACGGCTTTGATATGCTGCAGATTCACGAGATAGGCGCGGTGCGCCTTGAAGAAACCACGACCCGCGAGGCGCGTCTCCAGCTCCTGGAGCGTCAGATTCGTGGTGGCCTCCTCGGTGGCGGTGCGCAAGATGGTCCGGCCATCGCGACTGGTGGCATAGAGCAGATCGCCGGGATCATACAGCACAATACGGTCATCCTTACGCGCTGGCACCTTGAACGGGATCAGCCGCTCCGGAGCTGGCGCTGGAGTGGCGTCGCCGGGTGCGTTATTGACAGACACAGATCTGCCGTTCACTACGCGTCCGTCCTCCAGCTCCACCACCCGGCTGCAACTCTTGCCCGCCCACGCGAGATCTTCCTCGGCGATGAGCACCGCTGCTCCACCCGCCGCGGCCTGCGCTATGAGCCTGGTGAAGAGCGCCTGCGTATCGAGGTCGGTGCGCAATGTGGGACGGTCGAGCAACAGCACGGAAGGCTGCGTGAGCAACGCCCGAGCGAACGCCAATCGGCGTTGAGCACTCTTCGCCAGCTTGTAGACCGGCTGACGCGCCTGATCGCCGAGGCCGACCTGAGTAAGCAGGTCGAGGGCGCGGCCACGCGGCAAACCGCGCAGGTGGCAGTGGAATAACAGGTTGCCTTCGGCGCTGTGGCGCCTATAGAGCAGATCGTCTTCGAAGAGCACGCCGACGCGCTGGCGTGCGGACGGCGTACGGTGAACATCCTGCCCGTCGAGTGTGACACTCCCACCACTCGGCGCCAATGCGCCACTGACCAGCCGGATGAGCAGCGTCTTGCCGCTGCCGACCGGGCCGGTGACGGCGACGACCTCACCCGGCGCAACGGCCAGATCTTCGATGGAGAGCACGGTGCGCTGCTCGATCACTTTTTCGAGGCGTCGTACCTGTAGCATCGCCGCGACTCCCCGCCGTTCCACCAACCCATCATGATGTCGCCACATCCTCTGTCCAGCGCATTCATAATAGCATGCCGGGAGCGGACGGTCGAGAAAGCGCGCCGTGCGGCTGCTCCATTCATCCCGCGTAGCGCTCCTTTCGGCGATGCGGGAAGCCGTTTCATCCTCCGTACGCGCCTTCTGTCGTCGCTTTTGCTCCGCTCAGCCAGATTTTGTAGCGGTGCGCTGCTCCCTCAGGTACAGTGAAATCAGACCGGCGGGAGAGTGGGCCCACTCCCGGACCGTCGATGAGCTCGGAGGTGAATGATGGGTATGGATGGAAGCACTGACTCTAACGGGTACATGATAGAAGCGCTGGATCTGCGGCGCAGCTTTGGCACGAAGGAGGCGGTCGCGGGTATCTCCTTCACGGCGCGGCGCGGCGAGGTCTTTGGCTTGCTCGGCCCGAATGGCGCGGGCAAGACGACGACGATCCGCATGCTCACCGGCCAGATCGACCCAACCAGTGGGCGCGCCAGTGTCGCCGGCTGCGATGTGGTCAAGCAGCGACAGCAGTTGAAGCAGCGCATCGGCGTTGTTTTCGAGGAGCAGAATCTCTACGAGCGCCTCTCGGCGCGGCAAAACCTGATCTTTAGCTGCTGGCTCTATGGCCTGCCGAACCGCCGTGCGGACGAGGTGCTCGATTTGGTCCGGCTGCGCGATCGGGCCAAAGATACGGTGAGCAAGTATTCAAACGGCATGAGACAACGCCTGATGATCGCGCGCGCCTTGCTGCACCGGCCGCAGGTGCTGTTCCTGGATGAGCCGACACGCGGGCTGGACCCTATCTCTGCGCGGGATGTGCGCCAGACCATCGCACAGCTCAGCGCCGAAGGGACGACAATTCTGCTGACAACGCATCTGATGGACGAGGCGGACGCGCTCTGCCATCAGGTGGCGTTCATCGCAACCGGGCGGCTCGTCGCCAACGGTACGCCACGCTCGCTCAAGCTGGCACACGGTCAGCGCACGATCCTGGTGACGCTGGACGCAAACACGAGCGGCAGCAACTCCAATGGTCACACTCCGCTGGAGGATGTAGCGCTCGGCATGGATGATCCAATCGATCAGGCGCGTCTTGCCCAGTGGATGGCGGCGGGTCAGGTGCGCGCGGTACATTCGCGCGAGGCAACGCTCGAAGAAGTCTTCTTAGAAGTTGCCGGCGTGCGCCCGGCGTAATAGATACGGAGAGATCAAACATGCATCGACGGGCTATTTTCGCCATCGTGCGCAAAGACGCGCTTGATGCGCTCATCAACAAGTCTACACTGGTCGCGTTGCTCACGCCGATACTCCTCGCCGTGCTCTTCGCCACCCTGACTCAGTTGTTCGGCAGTAAGACCAATAACCTGCTGATCTATAATCCTGGCAACTCGGCGGTGGAGCAAGTGGTGAGCGGCGCGTTCGCAAACGTGCAGATCACGCGAGCGGGCTCACCTGAGGAGGTAGCGGCGGTCTTTGGCGCCGATGGCACACACAAACACTCCGACTACGCGGCGGGGCTGGTGGTGCCCTCGGACTTCGAGGCGAGCCTGCGAGCCGGCGGGCATCCGCAGATCCAGTTGTTCACCGACGGCGATCAGCTCAACACGCATGCGCGTGATCTGATGGTGCTCGCGCTCACCAATTACAGTCGCGCCGTGGCCAGTCCCACCCCGCCTGTGCGGATCGGCGTCGCCACGATCAATCCACCGATGCCGAGCCCAATCGCCGACCTGGGCACCTTCTATGCGATGGCGGCGCTGCTCTCCTCGCTGATCGTGGGCACATCGCTGATGCCCGGCCTGCTGATTGAGGAGAAGGATAAGAAGACGATCCGCATGCTGATGGTTTCCTCGGCCTCGTGGGGCGATATCATCGCCGGCAAGCTGCTGGTCGGGCTGGGCTACCAGCTGCTGCTCGCGGCTATCGTGCTCACGGTCACCAAAGGGTTTGTCGGTGAGGTCGGGTTCGTGTTGGTCTTTGCGCTGCTCGGCTCGTGTCTCAGCCTGATGTTAGGTCTGCTCTTTGGCAGCATCTTCAAGACGACAAGCGCGGCAGGGGCATTCTCGGGGATCGTCTCGTTCCTCTACGTCGTGCCGATCTTCTTCGCAGGCTCGTTCGGCGCAGCGTTTGGCAACAACGCCTTTGGGCAGATCATGCATCTGCTGCCCACCTACTACCTGGCGGATGGCGTGCTCAACGCGATGCAAGAACGCAGCACTGCGGCTACCACCACACTCGATATCGCCGTCGCCGCTGGCTCGATCCTGGCGCTCTTTGTCGCGGCGGTGTGGGTGCTGCGCCGGCAAGCGTCGGTCATCGGTGAACTCTAGCGGGGATCACGCCTTACCCTCCCGCTCGTCACTCAGGAGGCGGTAGAGCGTGCCTTCCTGGGCGCGCTGGAGGGTGACGGCGCTGTTGATCAGACCGATGTGCGTGAATGCCTGGGGGTAGTTGCCGAGCTGCGCGCCGGTGTCGGGGTCAATCTCTTCGGCATAGAGGCCGAGCGGGCTAGCGTAGGTAAGCAATTGCTCAAAGCGCTCGCGGGCCTCTTCATACTGGCCCAGGTAGCAGAGATCGTCGATGAGCCAGAAGGCGCACGCCAGGAACGCGCCCTCTTTGCCCGGCAGTCCGTCATCCGAGACGCCGCCGCTCTTGCACGCGCTCCCCGTGGTGCCGCCGCCGCTGTGTGGCTCGTGCGGCTCCCCACCGGCAGGACGATAGCGGTAGATCAGCGAGTCTGGGCCACCCAGCCCGCGCTTGGTGGCTTCGATGGTGCTGGCGACGCACGGATCACTCCACGGCAGGAAGTTGTTGAGGAGCAGGCGCAGATTGGCGGCGTCTAAGACATCGCTGCCGTAGGACTGGACGAAGCTCTGCAACTCCTGATTATAGCCATGCTCCAGCACGTCGGCATGGATCCGGTCGCGGATCTGCGCCCAGCGCCGCACCTCACCATCGTGCCCGTGGCGCGGAGCCAGCTTGCAGGCACGGTCGAGCGCGGCCCAGCACATACCACGCGAGTAGACGAACGGGCGAGGCGCGCCTCGCACTTCCCAGATGCCGCGATCCAGCTCCTGCCAGTTATCCGCCACATAGTTTGCGATCACGGCGATCAGGTCGCGCAGGTCGCGGTCGGGTTCGTGATGTCGATGTCCGGTGCGGTAGCCTTCGTATTCGACATAGTGATAGGCGGCGTCGAGCAGTTCGCCGTAGATATCGAGCTGGCATTGCATCGCGGCACCATTGCCGATGCGCACCGGGCGGGAGCCGCGATAGCCCGCCAGATGGTCGAGGGTCTGCTCATCCAGCGCGGGGCCAGATTCCCCGCGGATGCTATACATGATGCTCAGTTCGGAGCCGCTCTCGATCTGGAGATCATGGAGGAAGTGGAAATAGTCGCGCGCCTCGCTGGTGTAGCCCAGAGCGCCGAGCGCGCCGAGCGTGAAGGAGGAATCGCGCAGCCAGGTGTAGCGATAATCCCAGTTGCGCACGCCGCCAATGTCCTCCGGTAGGGAAGTGGTGGGCGCGGCGATGATAGCACCGGTTGGCTCGAAGGTGCAGAGCTTGAGCGTCAACGCGGATCGCATGACAGCGTATTGATAGGTGCCGTTGTAGCGGCAGGTGGCAGCCCAGTCGCGCCAGTATGTGCCTGTCTCATCGAGATCGACGGTGAAGTCATGTGTCACGAGATCGTCGAGGATAACCTCTGCCTCTTCCCTGGTTCGGGCGTAGTTGAGGGCGAAGGAGACGCCGTTGGCGGCGTCAAGCGTCGTGGTGATGCGCACGGTATGCTCCGCGCCACCGACGCTGATCGCCGGCTCCTTGCCAGGAGTCGTGTGGATGCAACGAACGACCAACACGAGATAGCGGTCAGTATCGGTAATGATGGCAGCGAATACATCTTGGGTGCTACTCTGCACTTCGATGTTCGCCTCTCGGCGCGCATAATCGAACGTAGGCTTGAGCACCATCTCGACATCCATGCTGCCTTCGAGACAGGTGGCGACACGCACGATACG